>NZ_JAIWOI010000026.1 GCF_020217005.1 Rheinheimera sp.
ATCCTGACAGAGAAACAGCGTTATCTGGCGATGATTGTTGCGAAAATCCAACAAAATTGGTTTGTAGACGATACAATGCGCGGTAAAGAGTGCCGGGTAAACATACGCCTGGCTAGCAATGGCTTTGTGACCGCCAGCACGGTTTTAGGTGGAGACCGGGCGCTTTGTGAATCTGCGATGCGTGCAATACAAAAGGCCGGCAACTTCCCTATGTCACCGGACCCTGACGTGTATGATGCATTAAAAGACATCACAACAATTTTAAAACCGGAACTGAGATAACAATATGCTGAAGTTGATAGGAAAAAGCCTGGTGGCGTTCGCCCTGGTGCTAAGTGCAAAATCGTATGCCAGTTTAGAGATTGTCATCACAGATGGTGTCGACAGTGCCCGCCCTGTTGCTATAGTGCCATTTAAATTTGAAGGCAATACGCTGCCAAACCAACGTATCGCTGACATTGTGTCTGCTGATTTAATGCGCAGCGGTAAGTTTAATCCTATCGCAACAACACGTATGCCTCAGCAGCCAACAAATAGTAAAGAAATTGATTATCAACGCTGGATGAAGCAAGGTGTTGAAGCTGTAGTGACTGGCACTATCCGCGAAGTAGGCGTCAATAGATATGCAGTGCGTTTTGAATTAGTGGACGTGTTTAAAGGGGCTTCGGGCGGTGGTTCATCTTCTGCTATCATTGGCGGGCAATTGACCACAGGGCTGAGTCACATTTTGGACGCGCGTGAAACCACTATCAGTGGAGACCAGTTCAGACAATATGCACATCGCATCAGCGATATTGTGTATGAAAAATTAACTGGTGAACGTGGTGCTTTTTTAACTAAAATAGCCTATGTCTTAGTACGTGAACGAGCAGACTTTAAATATCAATTAGTTGTAGCTGATTACGATGGTGAAAATGAGCAGGTGTTATTAAGAGCTAAAGAGCCTCTGATGTCACCGGCCTGGTCACCTGATGGTACTAAGTTGGCGTATGTAACTTTTGAAAAGCGCCAGTCACAGATTTATATTCAAGATATTTATACTGGCCGTCGCAGTATATTAACCAGCTTTAAAGGGATAAATGGTGCGCCTAAGTGGTCACCGGATGGTCGCAGAATGGCTATGGTGTTGTCAAAAGATGGCAACGCAGAAATTTATGTGATGGATATTGCGACTAAAGCCTTGACAAAGTTAACAAATCATAGGCGTATCGACACTGAGCCTTCATGGTCGCCTGATGGTTCAAAACTGATTTTTAGCTCTGAACGTGGTGGTAATCCACAGATTTATAGCGTAAATGTAGCTTCAGGTGTTACTGAAAGAGTAACATTTGAGGGTGAAATGAATTTAGCTGCCTCTTATACACCAGATGGTAGTGGTATTGTTATGGTCAACAGAACAAATGGCCAGTATAATATCGCCCGCATGGATGTTGAGAGTCGCTATTTGCAAGTGTTGACTCGCACTTATCTGGACGAGTCACCAAGCATTGCGCCGAATGGCTCAATGATAATCTATAGTACTTTGTACGGATCGTCACAAGTACTGGCACTGGTATCCATGGATGGGCGCTTTAAAGCACGGTTACCGGCGGCAAACGGTAGAGTAAAATCTCCGGCTTGGTCACCATTTTTATAAAAAACGAAAATTTGGTTAATTGATTTACTAAGGACAACAATTATGAACTTAAACAAAGTTTTAAAAGGCTTGTTAGTTGCGGTGCCAGTGTTAACTTTAGCTGCTTGTAGCTCAACTGATGAAGTAGCTGCTACTGATGCAAACACTGGTGCAAACACTAATCAAGTGGTTGAACAAGGCCTGTCAGCTGAAGAATTGCTGCGTCAGCAATTAGAAGCTCTGCGTCAAGACAACACTATTTACTTCGACTTCGACAAGTCTGAAATCCGTTCAGAGTTTGCTTCTGTTCTGGAAGCTCACGCTGCTTTCTTACGCGCTCGCACTAACATCACTGTAACTGTTGAAGGTCACACTGATGCTCGTGGTACTCCAGAGTACAACATCGCGTTAGGTGAGCGTCGTGGTCAGTCTGTGACTCAATACTTAGCTAACCTGGGCGTTGCTGCTGGCCAAATGTCAGTAGTTAGCTACGGCGAAGAGAAACCAGCTGTTGAAGGTAACGACGAAAGCGCTTTCTCTAAAAACCGTCGCGCTGTTTTAGTTTACTAATAACTGATACGAAGCAAAGCAGTGAAAAAATATTTAGTTACTGCGCTTTCTGTTATCAGCATTGCCTCGTGGGCAGATCCGGCTCCAGTAGCCGATCTGTCCCGCGCAGGCGGTGGCGCTACCCAGACTCCAAAATATGCTTCCACGGCGGATCGAATAGCTGCATTGGAACGTATTGTTGAGGCCAGAGCAAACGCTCAGGTTGCTATGCAGCAGCAAGTGTCCGCACTATTAGACGAAGTGTCAGAGTTGCGTGGCATTACAGAAATGCATTCCTACAAATTAGAAGAAATATTGCAGCAACAACGCAATATTTATCAGGAAATTGACCGGAGATTAGGCACTGGTGCCGCTTCAGGTTCAACGAATTCAACTCCGACTACTTCCGCGACGCCAACCACTGCACCTGAACAGGCGCCCATAGGTAATCCTGCCGCTTTAGTAAAGGGTAGTGCTGACGCGCAAAGTGTTGAGACTACAGAAGCCGCTAATGTTGCAGCCTCGTCCAGTCCATCGGAAAGCGAAGCTTATGAAAGTGCGGTAAATCTGGTGCTGAAAGATCGCGCCTATGATGCAGCGATCCCTGCATTCGAGAATTTCGTCCGTACTTATCCGGATTCAAGCTATGCACCAAACTCCTATTATTGGTTAGGCCAGCTGTTTTTTACGAAAAATGAGTTGCTCAAAGCCAAAGCGCAGTTTGAACGCGTTGTAGCTCAGTTTCCGCAGTCTTCTAAAGCCGCCGATTCTCTCTCTAAGTTGGGGCAACTTGCAGAGAAGGAAGGTGATACAGCTGCAGCCAAGCAGTTTTACCAGCTTTTAGTCAGCAAATACCCGCAGGCTAAGCCAGCGAAGGCGGCGAAAGCTAAGCTTGAGACTCTGTAGCCTATTAGGTGCTTACTGAAAAACCCCGGTGCGTACCGGGGTTTTTTATTAGTTCATCAGTGCAGATGCGCTGGTGCTACCTACAGTTTGAAAATAAACGCGGTTAAACACACAGAAATCAGCAAAGATGTATGCTGTTTTACAAGCAGAGCCTCTGAACTTTTCCGCTCCATTTCTGTATATAAATAATACTGTTATTTTGCATTTGTGCTTGGCTTAGCTTTTTGTGCTGTCATTTTAAGCAGTTGAACAAAGAAAATGGCCTTTCTGGTAATTTTTGGTTGCACTGGAAATTTAAATAAGTAAGATATGCGTCCGCGGCAGGGGTCATTAGCTCAGCTGGTAGAGCAGCGGACTTTTAATCCGTTGGTCGATGATTCGAATTCATCATGACCCACCACTCCCGCGCAAACTTTTGTATCGAACTGGGTCATTAGCTCAGCTGGTAGAGCAGCGGACTTTTAATCCGTTGGTCGATGATTCGAATTCATCATGACCCACCACTTCGATGCCCTAGTTTGGGTCATTAGCTCAGCTGGTAGAGCAGCGGACTTTTAATCCGTTGGTCGATGGTTCGAATCCATCATGACCCACCACTTTCTCGATTCTCCTTGCATGGGTCATTAGCTCAGCTGGTAGAGCAGCGGACTTTTAATCCGTTGGTCGATGGTTCGAATCCATCATGACCCACCATGCAATCATCGCCTTCTTTGTGTTTTCAGCTAAGCTTTTTGTGTATAATGCCGCACTTTTTAAAACCGGGTGGCCGTTATGGATCAAGCACTGCACTTCAACGAACTTGACTTTGTATTCCCGAAAAAACCTCTGCCGTTAAATGCGGATCAAAAAGCTGCCTACAAAGAACGTATCAAGCTTTTATTACAACAACGTGATGCCGTATTGGTTGCGCACTATTATACAGACCCTGAGATCCAGGCTTTGGCTGAAGAGACTGGCGGCTGTGTATCAGACTCGCTGGAGATGGCGCGTTTTGGCAATAAGCATTCAGCTAAAACCCTTATCGTTGCCGGTGTGAAGTTTATGGGCGAAACAGCCAAAATTCTGAACCCGGAAAAAACAGTCTTAATGCCAACTCTGGAAGCCACTTGCTCACTGGATTTAGGCTGTCCGGCAGACGCATTTAGCGCATTTTGCGACCAGCATCCCGATCGCGTGGTTGTGGTCTATGCCAATACTTCTGCTGCTGTGAAAGCCCGAGCTGATTGGGTGGTTACCTCATCTATCGCTTTGGATGTGGTAGAGCACTTAGATAGCGAAGGCAAAAAAATTCTGTGGGGCCCTGATCGTCATCTTGGCGCTTATGTACAAAAACAAACAGGAGCCGACATGCTGTTATGGCAGGGCGCCTGTATAGTGCACGACGAGTTTAAGGCCAAAGCGCTGATTGAGCTGAAAAAGCAATATCCAAAGGCTGCCGTGCTGGTACACCCTGAATCACCAGCCAACGTAGTGGATTTAGCTGATGCCGTGGGCTCAACCAGCCAGTTGATCAAAGCCAGTCAGACGATGCCAAATGATACCTTCATTGTGGCGACAGACCGCGGCATTTTCTATAAGATGCAGCAAGCTATGCCAGAGAAGACCTTTATTGAAGCTCCAACGGGCGGTAACGGCGCGACCTGCCGCAGCTGCGCACATTGCCCCTGGATGGCGATGAACGGTCTGAAGGCGATTGAGGACGCTTTATTGCAGTCTGAAGGCCATGAGATCTTTGTTGATGCCGATTTACGTGAACAGGCGCTGATCCCGCTGGACAGAATGCTGAACTTCGCAAAATCAGCGCAAATGCCGGTAAAAGGTAACGCTTAAGGCGTTAACAGTAAGTTTTGCTGAAAAATCCAGCAAAAGAACAAGGCTTTGTATTTAACAGTTGCACGGCGCGGTGATTTTCAATAGGATAGCCGCGCTTGCTGTAGCAAGCCTCGGAGAGATGGCTGAGTGGCTGAAGGCGCACGCCTGGAAAGTGTGTTTAGGTTAACCCCTAACGAGGGTTCGAATCCCTCTCTCTCCGCCAGTTTAAATGAAAAAGGCCCACGCAAAAGCGTGGGCCTTTTTCATTTAAACCTTCGATCGAGGACTTGGTTCGAACCCTTTGGTTCGACAAAATCGCCGGGAGCGAATTTGGACGCGCTTTAGCGCGGCCCGCAGGGCCAGCACCATGGATGGTGCTGGCAATCCCTCGGCACGCAAGTCCGGGATTTTTTCATTTAAACCTTCGATCGAGGACTTGGTTCGAACCCTTAGTTCGATCGGTTTGCCGGGAGCAAACCGGAACGCGCTTTAGCGCGGCCCCGAAGGGCGAAGCCGGAAATAGCATTGCCAACAGTTTGGCAATGCCCGGTTAAGCGCCAGTGGCTCTGTCCACTGGCCGGATAGAGGGCAGGATGCCCGGAATAATCCCGAGGCGCAGATGTCGCGGATTAAACCTGGGGCCTATTGAGACGTGGCAATCCCTCTCTCGGAGCCAGTTTGTTTCGCTCCCTTAGTTTTGCTAACCCCATCACTCCGACCAATACCAACTAGTCACGTTGTAGCGATACGTAGTGGTACCTTTACTAGTTACGGTCTTGACCCAATGCTCAGAACCTTCTGATGAGGGATCAAAGAGTACACAGCGGTTATACAAAGGCGGGATAGTCACAGTCTTGTCATGCTTACCCATAAAAACCAGCTCTCCGCCTTGTTCAGTACTCCAGTTCTTATTTAGATACAGCAGCATGCAGATTTCTCTGCCCGGTGAATCATCGGCATGTTGATTGACAAAATCTTCAGCGCTTAAGCGAAAAAAATTAGTATTCACTTCAGGCTTGGCAACATGAATGTCTGTGATCTGGACATCAAAGATCTTAGAGAGCAGCGCCATAAAGTCTTTGCTTCGCAGATACTGTAAAAACTCATGCGCAATAGCGCACTGCTTGTCATCTGGGCCTGCTTTGTGACCTTGCCACAGATCCCGCTGCACAAAGCGTTCTGTATCAGGAGTTGCATGCCATTTGCTGTCATCGAGGTATAAAGCCGAGTAACTGTGTTTTTGTGTTTGCCAATAGTGTTCATGGTGCAACACAGCGCAGATAGCATCTAACTTTTGTGGGTCAAATAAGCCATCTATCACTATATGGTGAGGAGTGGAAGCCGCCAGGGTCTTTCGATACCTGCGGATCGCTGAAGGGATAGTTTGCTGGTCGTTCAGCCACATTAAAAAACTCGCCTCTAAACTGAGATAGTGCTTTAAAGGCTCGATCATACAATAGTTTGACACTGGACTATGAGCGGACATTAGCATTGGGGCTTTTACTCAGCCCGGGCCCAAATGAAAATCCAGGCTCTTGCTTAGCTATTGAACGAATTCAATTAATTCATTACCTTATAACTAGCTATTACCGACAATGGCGATAAAGAATCCTGGTTTTGGCTTCACCAGAGTCAGGGAGACAGAACTCACGGACTATATAAAAGGACGTCCTGATGAAAAGTATTTTTTTCTTTGACTCTATGCTAACCCCAAAAATTATTACTGTGGTCTATTGGTTCTTGCTGATTGTTGCAGTTTTCAGTGGTGTCGCTGCTCTGTTTTCTGATTACGGTGGCGGTTTTCTGACAGGATTAGGTATTTTGATTGGTGGTGCTGTTGGCGCCCGTATTTGGTGTGAGTTGTTGATCGTATTATTTAAGATCAACGCTAATTTACAAAAGATTGCAGAAAAGAGCGAACAGTAAAACCCTTTACTTTTGCCAGGTGCAGCAAGTCAGGCAGAGGCTTGCTGTTGCTTACAAGCTTAACCAACCCGCCATTCCAGGCCGTAACGGGCAAACAACTCTGCATCTTTAGCAAACCACACTTCAAAGGCTTGTACGTCATAACCTTCTTGTTGAGCCAGTCTGAAAATCCTGACTGAAAGTTCGAGCAAGTCCCGGTACTGCCAGGCTTTACCCTGATAAATGACAGCCAGATCAGGTTGTTCCGCTAATATCTCTATTGCTTTCATCGCCTGATTTAAACGACGAAGTTCTTCTGTACGCCATGTTGTGTTCATCTGCATAACCCTTTGGTCAAAATACTGTCGCTCACCAGGTTTCTGCAGTATGCTGTTCAATATTTGTGCCATGGTTTGCTTAACTTCCGTTATTTCAAGGCTCTGCCCAGTAGAGAAAAATATCCGAGCCAATGTTGAGCAAGTGCTGCGGACAAAGCTGCGTCTGGATATAAGCCAGCTTTCGCCGCTTTGCTTTTTAAGGTGCCGCTGACTAAAAAGCTATTTTTAAGCTGCTGCTGTTGCAACATATGCTCAAAAGCACGCGCAGCCAATTCTTCCGGTTTGGCGTAATAATAAATGCCATGGCTTTGGTCGAAGGCGGCGGAAGTTTTAACGTAGCTATTAGGTTCAGTGCCAGTGGCAGATAAAAACAAGGCAGCAAAACTTTGATCCAAATAGGTATTGAGCGGGTGAGGGGACACTGTGGCATTGTTGAGCCAGCTTGAACTGGCGAAAGCTGTAGTGGGTAGTTTATCGGTAAATAATTTGCTGCAAATATAATGGTCAAAGGCGTGAAACCACTCATGCGCTAAGCTGCCGCCACCGGCATTTTTAGCCAGCGCCAGTAAACGACCTTGAGGTTGATAAAAAGCGCAGCTGCCTTGCTGGCCGCCAATACCAAAATTCAGACTCAGGCTTTGATTCAGTGAAATCACCCGTTGTGGCACCTGCAACAGCAACATCAGGTCGGATAAAGCGTCAAAAAACAGATTGGCGGCCAGCTGTTGCTCAGCTGCGGTTACCCAACGGCCTATTTTAATACTTTGGAAACCAAAAATTTTTACTATGTCCAAAAAGCTGACGTCTGCACCGGATCTATGCTCTGGCCCGTTGCGAAAATAAGCTTGTTGTATACGAGGTACTAAATCGGCCATAGGGTAACTGTTTCAAATTTAAACATTTTTTTGAGCGCTTATGCTGGGAAAACAGAGTTTAAGTCGTATACTGACAAGCGGTATAGTGGTTTTCAACACAACTTGACGGCTTTTCTATACCAAAGCCAATTATCAAAGAGTGATTTTTATGTCCCTGCTAGAAAATTTACTGATTATGTTGCTGCTGATCAGTGCCAGCGCCTTCTTTTCCATGTCTGAAATAGCTTTAGCTGCTTCACGCAAAATCCGGTTGAAACAACTGGCGTCAGATGGTGAACCCCGGGCCGCCCTTGTGCTGCAGTTGCAGTCCAACCCAGGTAGTTTTTTTACCATAGCCCAAATAGGTTTAAATGCGGTGGCTATTTTAGGCGGTATTTTAGGTGAGGCGGCTTTTACCCCTTATATACTAACCTTTCTGAACCTATTTTTTGAAAGCCCGGCCAACGAAGGCATAGCTTTTGGTTTGTCAGTGTTTTTTGTCACAGCTCTGTTTATTTTATTTGCCGATTTAATGCCAAAACGCCTGGCGATGTTAGCTCCTGAAAAAGTGGCTATTTCAGTAGTGAATCTGATTTTACTGATGCTGGTGGTTCTTAAACCTTTGGTCTGGTTGTTTAATAGCCTGGCTAATCTGGTGTTTAAACTTTTTAACGTACCTATGCAGCGTATCGATCAAATTACGCCAGAAGATATAGTGGCCATGATGGATGAAGGCGCACAGGCGGGTGTCTTGCAGCAGCAAGAGCGTACTTTGCTGGAAAACGTTTTTGATATGGATTCCCGCACTGTGACCTCAGCTATGACTGCGCGCGAAAGCTTAATTTACTTTAACCTAAAAGAATCGGCAGAGAGCATTAAAAACAAAATCGCCGAGCATCCTCATGCTAAGTTTATCGTCTGCGATGAGAGCCTGGACAAAGTGGTAGGTTATGTCGACAGCCGGGATATTCTGATGCAGGTGTTGCACCAGCAGCCGATTAATTTACTCAAAGAAGGCATGATCCATACTCCATTGATAGTGCCGGACTCTCTGTCCTTGTATGAAGTGCTGGCGCATTTTAAATCCAGCGGTATCGACTTTGCTGTAGTGCTGAATGAATATGCCTTAACCGTAGGTATGGTCACCCTGAAGGATGTGATGAGCATAGTAATGGGCGAGTTGGTGAATTCAGACGAAGAACAAATAGTGCAGCGCGACGAGGCGTCCTGGTTGGTGGAGGGCTTAACGCCACTGGATGATGTGATGCGGGTCTTTGATATCGACAGTTTCCCTGACGATGAAAATTACGAGACCATAGCTGGTTTTATGATGTATATGCTGCGGAAAATTCCAAAGCGCACCGACTTTGTGGTTTATCAGGGCTACAAGTTTGAAGTCGTGGATATCGACAGCTACAAAATTGACCAGTTGCTGGTGACTAAAGTGAAAGTTGCTGAACAAGGCGAGCAGGCGGGGGGTTAATAGATACGACGGCTGCGCTTTCAGGGGCAGGATCTCAGTTCTGCCCCTCAATGATCTTAGTTAGGCTTTTTGACTGGCGACCCAGTTTTTCACTTTGGTATCTAGCACCGACATAGGTACTGCACCACCTAACAAGACTAAATCGTGAAACGCCTTGATATCAAATTTGTCGCCTAACTGCTCTTTAGCATAAGAGCGCAGTTCCACTATCTTCAGCATGCCCAGCTTGTAACCTAAAGCCTGACCAGGCCATGCCATATAGCGTTCAATTTCAGACACTACGTCAGACTCTGTGGTACCTGTTGTCTCAGCCATATAGGCAATAGCTTGTTCGCGAGTCCATTTTTTTGCATGCAGGCCGGTGTCGACCACCAAACGCACAGAGCGGAATAATTCAGCTTTTAACCGGCCTAAATCGCCAAATGGATCGTCTTGGTACATGCCCATCTCTTTAGCGACCAGCTCTGAATACAAAGCCCAGCCTTCGACATAGCTGTTGTATGGGGCAACACGGCGCAGCAAAGGTAAATGCTCCTGA
>NZ_JAIWOI010000027.1 GCF_020217005.1 Rheinheimera sp.
GCTAAATTTAACGCTACCTGCCAGTGATGGCCTGGGTTAGCTTCATGATAAGTCAGGGTTTTTAAATCAAATTTAGCATTAGCTTTAATATCGCGCAGGTTAATCCAATAAATACCGGGTTTACTGCCGTCTATGGCGGGTGAAGTGTATTGACCGCCAGCAGCGCTGTCCTGAATTTCGACCGGAATGCGCCGTACTTCCACCGGGTAAGGAGGCTTGGTAGCAAAGAGCTCCGGCATACGTTGATTAATTTCAGCGATGTATTTATTCAAGTCGTCCAGCACCTGCTGGCGGCCAGCATCTGAATCTTCATACAAAAACCGTGTTTCGCCATTTAGTGCCGTCATACGTGCGCCAACAGAGCCTTCTTTATAGCCTTGGGCTTGTAAGATGTTATCCATTTCCTGGCTAATGCGGGCCACTTCAGCCAAACCTATTTGGTGAATTTGCTCCGGGGTTAGATTGGTATCCCCCAGCTGTTTTACTGAATACGCATAAAACTTATCGCCACCTGGCTGAGCCCAAATACCGGATTCAGTCCTGGCTTTTGGCAATTGCGCACGCACAGCAGCGGCGAGTTGCTGATAGCCAGCTTGTACTTGTTGTTCTACTAAAAGCGCCGCTGTGGTCAGGTATTGTTGCTTAGCTTCTGCTGACAAGTCTTTGACTGCATCCAGCTTTTTCGCAAAGTCTTTATACAGCGCATGCTCTGTCACTGCACCACCGGCATAGCTATCGAGTATAGCCAGGGATCTCTCCAGTAATACTTTAGGGGCTATCCAGCCCGCTTCAGCGTCTGAAGTGAAACGTTGTTGAACCGCTTTTAACGCAGCACCAAATTTCTCCAGCCGGCTTAAGTAGTTTTTCGCATCCTGTTCATTCGCTATAGGGTGAGAGTTTTGTAAGGCGCCAGCCATATCTATAGTGGGACCGTTGATCTGATTGACAACAAAAGCCGAGTGTCCCATCCAGGAGTCGATATAGCCATGAGGTAATTCGTTGCTGCCAGCATAGTACTGCATAATATTCAGCATCACAGCCTGATTTTCCGCATCAACAGCATCTGCTGGTACTGGAAGAGCGGCAAGTTGGCTAATGACGGCATTTAGTTGTTGCCTAAGTTGGACTTCTGCTTCTGCACTGTAGTTTTCCAACTCAGTGTGAAAAGCCTTGCCTACAACATCTTCGGACAAACCTAAAGCTGAGGCATTTAAAGCGCGTGCCTGAAACAGCAGTTGAGTGGCTTGTTGGTATAGTTGCTCTGCGCTCACCGCTGAGGTTGCAGCTGTTTCGACTACTGATGCGGCTGGTGTTGTTGGGGCGTCGTTGCAGGCAGTCAGAAACAGGCCACTGACTGCCAGCGCTATTATAGATAAACGCATAGTTTTTCCTTTTGGTTAGAGTGCGTAAACTGCAGCTTATCTTACGCCTTGAACCGGAATAATTCAGCACAGCAACAGACATTTGCGTTAAAACAAAATAAAAACTGGCTTATTCGCGTTATACTTCGCCATCTTTTCTGAGCTTTGCTTCTGGCTCTGCTTTATGGATGGTTAGCCGAAAGTACTCCTATGATTGAAAAACACACACCTGCGTTTTATGCCGCTAGTTTTGCCCTTTGTCTGGCTGCTGTTTTTGTGTTTGCTAACCTGCATATGTTGCAACCTTTGTTGCCGCTGTTAAGCCGTGAATTTCAACTGACAGCGCTACAAACCAGCTGGAGTTATGCTATAGGCACGCTGGCTTTAGGCTTGTCTTTGCTGGTTTATGGTGCTTTATCAGATGCCTACGGGCGGCGAACGCTATTACTCTGGAGCCTGGGTGGCATGGCATTGAGTACTTTGGCGCTGACACAGGTTGAAACGTATCACTCCCTTCTGGTATTGCGGGCTGTACAGGGCTTTTGTCTGGGAGGCTTGCCTGCAATAGCTATAGCTTACATGGGCGAAGAGTTTAGTAAAACAGCTATGGTGGTTGCTGTTGGCTATTATATCAGCGCCAATTCATTGGGAGGCATCAGTGGGCGTTTATTGTCAGGCTGGTTTGCTGAAATGAATCACTGGCAATGGGTGTTTTGGCCTATGGGACTGGGTAGTGTGCTTTGTACTTATCTGGTCTGGCGTTTTTTGCCCAAATCCAGCTATTTTCAGAAACAGCCATTTCAACTGACACAGGCTATGTCAGACAATTGGTTCCATTTACGCCAAAAAACTTTGTTACTTACCTATCTGATTGGCGGGCTTAACTTTTTTGTTTTTCTAAACCAATACACTTTTGTCGCCTTTCGTTTATCTGATGCACCTTATATGTTATCCAGTGGCTGGATAGGGCTGCTCTTTATGACCTATTTAACCGGGACTTTAGGCTCGGCTTTATCGGGCAAAGTTGGACAACGACTTCACCCAGCGTTGGGTATGGCGCTGGGCATAGTGATTATGATGCTGGGTACTGTACTGACGCTGTTACAGGAACTGCCCTGGATTGTGGCAGGCTTTTTTATCAGTGCTTTTGGTTTCTTCCTTTGTCATTCATTGGCTAGTGGGTGGGTCAATCAGCAAGCTGTTAAAGCCAAAGCCAGTGCCAGCGCCTTATATCTGGTGTTTTATTATCTGGGCGCCAGCTCTGGTGGATTGTATTTGTCACCTTTCTGGCAGCACTGGGGTTGGAATGGAGTGGTTGCCGCTTCACTACTGATGTTTATATTGACCTTGTTACTTAGCCTCTGGCTAAACTACAGTTCGTCACAACAGAGGTAAAATAACTTGCGCTCATTTTGTTGACCTTGTTAGCATAGAGCCACTTCCATTTTGAGTACCGCTGAAATGAACAACTAAATTCCCGAAAATTTGTAGTCGTTATTTTACAAATCATCAGGAATGCTGTTGTTGAACAGGTATTTGTCTTTTATTTTTTGTCTGTGAACACAGCCTCCCTGTATTTCAGGAGTCTGTATGTCTGAATTATCAAACGTTTTATTGTGTCGCCAATTTCAATGGACCCAGCCAGGCCTGGAGTCTTTGCACCCTGCAATAGACCTGCAATTGCAGAACAAGGCTCAGGCGTTGGTCGGATTAAACGGTTGTGGTAAATCCTTATTTTTGAGCTGTCTGGCAGGTCAGGAAACTGGCCTGGCTTACAGTGGAGAACTGCTTTGGCAGCGTCCATTTTATTATGTCTCTCAACAAGAAACGGCTTTGAATCAAAACATCTGCAGTTATCTGGGTTTAGGTGCTTTGTTTGACGCATTAGGACGAGTAGAGGCTGGCAGTCTCGAACAAGCCGATTTTGACTGTATAGGTGATCGTTGGTTAGCTAAAACAGAGCTGAGCCAGTGGTTGCTGGATTTAAATTTACCCACAGATGCCACAATGCCTCTGGGGTTGTTAAGCGGTGGCCAGTTGATGAAACTGCGCTTAGCCAAGGCTTTTGCAACTCGGCAGTTTTTATTGCTGGATGAAGTATCAAATCATCTGGACCAGGCTGCACGTACATGGCTGCAGCAACAACTAAAGCATCATCAGGCTGGATATTTATTAGTGAGCCATGACGTGGAGTTATTGTCGACCGTTGACTGTATCTATCAACTATCCCCGTTAGGACTGGAGAAATATCAGGGCAACTACCAGGATTTTTTAGCGCAAAGTCAGAGACAACAGCAGCAGTTGCAGCTGAAAAATAACAAACTGAAGAAACAACAGAGCCGGCAGCAACAGCAACAACAACTGTTAATTGAGCAACAACGGCAAAAACATCAGCAGGCTAAAAGGAATAAAAGCCAGACTAATCAAGCGCCTATATTGCTTGGTGCAAAAGCACAACAGGCTGAACAAAGTCATGGTCGTTTACAGCAGCAGGTGCAGGCTCAACAGCAAGAGTTAAGTGCCCAGCGTCAAAAGTTGCAGCGACAACTGGATTATCGTGTCTTACCAAAACTACCGCTTGTTGGCGCCGTAAAAGCCTGTAACGGGCCTGTGCTTTACTGTGACGGCCTGGTTTTACCTTATGGAACAAGAGCAGCTTTGTCGTTTCAGCTCAACGTACAGCAGCGATGCCTGGTGACCGGTGGCAATGGCTGTGGTAAATCGACTTTACTTAGGGTATGTGCAGGTTTTATTCAACCAATGCAGGGGTCAGTACAGGTGAAGCAACAGCTTTGGTATTTAGATCAGCATTTATCTTTACTGGATGCTTTTGCGGGCGCTGTAGAGGCCATTCAAGCGTTGACAGCAGTGCAGCAGGAGTCGCAAATCCGAACTCATTTGTCCGGTATAGGTCTTAGTACAGCGCGTCTGACAGTGCCAACGCAGCAGTTGTGTGGAGGAGAGCGGGTGAAGCTGATATTGTTGATTTTGGCATTGCAGCCTTATGCTCCCTATTTGCTGCTGGATGAGCCGGATAATCACCTGGATTTTCAGGCACAAGCTATGCTCAAAAGCTTTTTACAAACCTATCCGGCTGGTTTTATGTTGGTGACTCATCAAGATACACAGTGGCAGCAGCTGGAGTTTTCTAATTGGCTAAGGCTGGATTAATCCAGTCTTAGCCAGGCTAATCTAGTCTTTGCCAGGCTAATCTAGTCTTTGCCAGACTAATCTAGTCTTTGCCAGACTTCTTCAATTTTCATTCCATCTTCCATACCACTGTGATGCCAGAGATCGCCTTCGACTTTGGCTTTAAATTCATAGGTTTTATTTAGCATCGAAGCGACTGAACCTGTTTGTGGAGTTTCGTGATAGTCATTGCCTTTCAACTGGTAAGTGCCTGTTAAGGCACTGCTGAAACTGCCGTCTTTATTGACGGTAACAAAACTGAAATAGCTATTGGACAAGACTTTTACCGACTTCAGATCCTCAGCTGAGACTTTGATCACAGTGCCATCGGCCTTAGTGTAAACCGCAGACTTGAGTGTCCAGCTGCCTTGCAGTGTTGCAGGCTCCGAGGCTATAGAGGGTAAAGCAACGCAGCAGAAAGCAGTAAAGATCCAGAGTGCTAAGTGATTCATTTTGTGTCCTTTTCAGTAATTTTATAAAGACTCACTATATACCCAAGTAACTTCAAGATACAGAATTCAACGGATCTGAAACTCGTATCTTGAGGTCACTTGGGTATCGAACACAAAATGGAAATTGATAACCCGCTTTAGTCCGTATTCAGGCTGATGGTTTGAAAACAACCTTCAGCTAAATCGGCGAGACTAAACTCCGCCAGTTGAATACGTTTGAGGTGCAGCACTTTAAAGCCCTGGCTGCGGCACATATAGCGGATTTGTCGGTTTAAGCCCTGAGTCAGCACAATTTCAAAGCTATCAGCGCCCAATTGGGTCACCTGGCAAGGACGGGATTGATAGCTATAAGGGCCGACAGTCCAACTGACACCTGACGCCAGTTGATTTAAAGCCTGAGTGGTCAGTGTTTTATCTACCGTCACCTGATATGTTTTTTCATGATAAAAATCAGGGTGCAACAAACGCTGTGCCAGTCCGCCATCATTGGTCAGCAGCACTAAACCACAGGAGTCTTTATCCAGGCGCCCCACCGGAAAGAGCCGCGTAGGGAATTGCTGCAGCAGATGATACAAACTGTCGGCTTTATCGGGATTGAGGTTGCAGTCTATGCCCACAGGCTTGTGGTACAGCAGATAATGCTTTTCGGTGGCAGCAGCAAAAGGTTGCTGATCGACCAGAATATGGTCGTCAGCATCCACATGGTCAATATGATTGGCTGGACGCTGGTTCACCAACACCCGGCCTTCGTCAATCAGCCTTGAAGCGGCTCGTCTTGAACAAAGGCCATGGTCGGCCAGATACTTGGCTAAACGAATCTTCATCCGCTTTGACCACTATCTTTTACGCTGTAGTTTTTGGCTTAGGCTTAAAGCGACGACGCTGACCATTGCCATTATTGTGTTCAGCAGCAGGAGTCGCCATATGACCAGCGGCCTGAGTCTGAATACCTGGTGTTTTTGGTGCTTCAAATCGGCGAGGTGGTTTTTGCCCCTGGGCCGTCTTTTGCGCCTGACCCTGTGCTTGTCCAGACTTTTGACCCGCATGGCCTGAAGCTTTGTTGCCTGCATTTTTTGGCTTAGCGCCTTCAGCCGGAGCTTTACGTACGGGGCGAGGTGGGCGTGGTGCTTTGGCTATCGCCACCATGGCTTCTGGCAATGGATTTGGATTGATAGTCTGGCTGGGCAGCTTAATACCAATCAAACGTTCCACCAGTTTTAACTGCGGAATTTCGTCCGGAGCGACAAAAGACACAGCTAAACCAGATTTACCAGCACGGCCAGTACGGCCTATACGGTGCACGTAATCAGCAGGTGAGCGTGGCAGAGCAAAGTTCACTACATAAGGCAGCTGGGAAATATCTATACCCCTGGCTGCCACGTCTGTGGCGACCAGTACCCGCAATTCATTGGCTTTGAAATCGGCCAACGCCTTAGTACGGGCATTCTGGCTTTTGTTGCCATGCAATGCTGCAGAAGGAATACCTGCATAGGTCAGCTGTTCACTCAATCTGTTGGCTTCGTGTTTGGTTGGCATAAAGACCAACACCTGTTGCCAGTTGTTTTCGGTGATCAATTCACACAAAGCGGCCGTTTTCTGGCCTTTGTTCAGCAAATAGACTTGCTGTTCAATTTTTTCGACAGTGGTGTTTTCCGGCGTGACCTGGATCATTAGAGGGTTTTGTAACAAGCCCTGAGTTAAGCCTTTAATTTCATTACTAAAGGTTGCAGAAAACAGCAGGTTTTGGCGAACTTTAGGCAACAGCGCCAGGATTTTTTTCAAATCACGGATAAAGCCCATATCCAGCATACGGTCGGCTTCGTCCAACACCAGCATTTGCACCTGGTCCAGCTTTAATGCGTTTTGGCCCAGTAAATCTAATAATCGACCCGGAGTGGCAGTTAAAATATCGACACCACCACGCAGAGCCATCATTTGAGGGTTAATGCTAACACCACCAAACACCACATGGTGTTTGAGTTTAGGGCTTAATTCTTTGCCGTACTTTTGAATTTGTTCTTCAATCTGCGCCGCCAGTTCGCGGGTCGGCGTTAAAATCAGCGCCTTGACCGGACGAGGTTTCTGGATAGGTTGTGCTGATAAAATTTGCAGTATAGGTAAAACAAAGCTGGCAGTTTTGCCTGTGCCGGTTTGAGCGGCAGCCAACAGATCACGACGCTGTAACACAGCTGGAATGGCCTGTTGTTGAATAGGAGTAGGTTGGGTATAACCGGCCTGATGTACGGCCTCAACCAAAGCAGGGTTTAAACCCAAAGCAGAAAATGACATTAAATTTCTCAAATAAAAGCGCGAACCCCAATTGGCCCCCGCAAAAAGCCGCGCATTGTAACGGTAAAGCGCTGGCGCGACCAGCGCTATTGTCGGTTTTTTGTGCAGCTTAGTGAATTGAGAGTAAAAATGGGGTCAGATCACATTATTTGCCCAGCAAATAATGTGATCTGACCCCATTTTTAGCCAAAGCGAAGCGAGGCCAACTTACTTAAACCCATCGCAACTGAACCAAACTGATCACCGCGGATCACTGGTACTTTGGGCAATAACTGCTGCAGCATCTGCTGAACACCAGGCACTGCAGAAGCGCCACCTGTGACAAAAATACTGTCAGGTTTGACTCCGGCGCTTTCAACACATTGCTGGATCAACTTACTAATGCCGGATAGCTCCTGATACAAAGCGTCCATCAGTTGCTGTTGCGACAGATTTTGCAAAAGACCCTGGTCGATACGGTCCAGTATCACATCCACTACGGCATGCTCAGTCAGTCCGATTTTGGCTTGCTCTGCTTTTTGATTCAGGTAGTAACTTAAATGCTGCTGATAGACCTGGATAAAGCGATTTAATAACAAAGGTTCAGCGGCTAAGTCTTTTAAATCCAGCAGTTCGTCATAGGTTTTTTCGGCATAAAACCTTTCCTGTGCATGGATATCGATGATATTCACAGCGTCGCTAAACAAGGCGCCAGGCAAAGGTTTTCCATCCAGCGCCAGACTCTGGCGGCCAAAGAGTTTCATCAGGCCATAGATGGTGAGTTTAATGTCCATATCCACACCGCCTATACGTTTGCCGCTGTGACCCAACAAATCGCTGCTACGGTCAAACTTTTGGCTATGCTCTGGCCCTAAGCGGATCAGACTGATATCGCTGGTACCGCCGCCAATGTCCACCACCAGCACCAGTTGTTCTTGTGTTAAATGCCGTTCGTATTCAATAGCAGCAGCCACAGGCTCGTAGGCAAAATCGACTTCTTTAAAACCAACCCGGCTTGCAGCCTGATTTAATATCGCCAACGCCCGTTCATCGCCCAAGGCTAAATCTATGCCCTGAAAATGGATAGGTCGGCCAATCAGCACCCGTTCAACCTGATGACCTAGTTTTTGTTCCGCACCTTGCTTGATTTGACCCAGTAATAAGGTGGCGACCTGGGTATAGATCTCAGTTTGAGCTGGTGTCAGGCGACTACCTAACATAGATTTAGGTGAGCGGATAAAGACACCACCCAACGGATCCATACTGTAGCGTTCGTGTGCGGCTTTACCGACCAGCACCTTACTGTTTTGCGCTAATAAACGGGTCAGGCTGGCTGACAGGTAGGCGTCTTCGTCTTGTGGATCGCGTTGACGTTCTATATACAAAGCAGAACTTAAATAACGGCTGCCATCCTGCTCCAAGGCTAATAAATGTGGCTGTTGCTCCAGCATAAAACCAGCAGCACAGTTGGATGTGCCAAAATCAACAGCAAGATAAGCAGCAGACATAGGATCACCTGTCAGAAAAAAGGCCGGCGAGTATAACGTTAATCTTCAGCCTTGTCAGGCGAGACAGGCAGGATTTTGGCTTCACCTGCTGGCTGTTTGAGGACCTGCAATAAGAACCCGAGAGCATTTGGCGATTGGTAAGAATTATGATTTGAAGGCACGATGATCTCTTGCACAGCTTTACTTTGATGAGCGCTGAAAAATGGCACTACACCATCACTGATTTGACTGCAGCTTCGTTCATCGTGGCAGGATAAAGGGCCATTGCTGCCAATAATAGAATACACTGGTCTTTGATAGGCCAGCTTATTTAAGCCCTGTAGCAGAGGATGACGAGGTGATAATACCTGCACTGAATGTGGGCCTCCGCCGCCACTTAAGTATTCGCGCATCGGTAAAGTGATTTTGTCTGGCCCTAGTTTCAGGATAAAGTTGCTGATAAGCACAGTGAAATTCTTCGGTAAGTTAATAAACCAACTGGCGATCTTAGCTAACACTGATTCAGAGGATTCAGAGCCGCCATGTGGAGTGTCAAGAAACACAACTTTGTCGATATAAGGTCTGGCGTTAAAAATAAAAATATCTTTGATCTTATCCATTTCCTGCTGAGCGTATCCCAGTTGCTCGGGACGTTCTGTAAAGCTCAAATCCCAGAGTAGAAAGTCCGTATTCTGGATCAGTGTTTTGCTGACAATGCCGCCCATACTGTGGCCCACCACCACCACTTGCTCCAACTGTGGTGAATCACCATTGGCTGTGAGCATAGTCTGTAATTCGTCCAGTTTTTTTCGCAGCCGCATTGAGTTGTAAAACGGCGGTGGGCCAGATGGATAAAAGGCATGCCAGATTTGGTAGCGTTGTTTTAATTCTTCATCCTGCAGCACGGCCATGGTGAGTTCGTACCATATGAGTGGGCTGGAATTCAGGCCATGGATCATCAACAGAGGTTGTTTGTTTTGTTGCAAAGGAGTCACTGCATAAACCCCTAACTTATTATCAGCAAGTTCAGCGTTGAATAAACCAGGTAATTCCAGTTCGGCTAATTTCGCTTGCTGCATTAACCATAAATAACTGCTGGCTGCGTCGTACAGCAAGGGATAAGACGCAGATTTAAACTTTAACTCTGTTGCATCCTGCATCAGATGGCCTTGCAGAGTCAGTTGAATTTGCAGGTCTTTATTAAATTTCAACTCTTTCAGACTGACAGTGACTGAGCGGAAAA
>NZ_JAIWOI010000028.1 GCF_020217005.1 Rheinheimera sp.
TACCTTCGGGCGGATAGTTTTTATCCCAGCCTTTTCCGGTATTTTTTCGGGCAGCCACCAGACTGACGCCCAAACCAGATGCCGCTACTTTTTGATGATGGCTCTTAACGGCGGTAAATTCACTGGCGAGCACAAAGTTTTCAAAAGCCAAACCTGTTTCATCCACAGGTGGTTCTAACACTATGCGAAGTGCCGGATGACGGTATTTTTGTTTTGGTAACATGATTTGCAAAAAATGATTCAAACTTTGATTGTATAAGCTGGTGGCTTGCTGCAGAGGCCCGCCCGTTAACACTGAAGAGGACAGCCAAAACTGAGCGCAGCTAAGCTGGAGTAAGCTTTTATTGGCGGTTTCGTCAGGCAGATTCAGTAAATCCGGGCAATACAAAGCCAGTTCTTCAGCGTCCATTTGTTGCATACGGGCATATTGATAGCCGAACAATTGGTTTGCTTGCAGCGCTTTTTGAGTCGATGGCAGCAGCTTTAAAAAATGGGGGCTGGTACAGCCTGTCAGTACAACCAGCAAAAGCAAAAATAAGCTGGTCTGTTTGAGCTTTTCTTGCATTTGCTTCTCCTGGTTTACGCTGAATAAGACCTGAGTCTGTCAGATATTTTCGCCCAATACCAACCAAAATTTATATTAAAAATCAGTGACTCAGCTATATTATGCTGCTTTGAGAAAGATTTTTATTTTTGCGTTTAAACCTTTTGCCTCTGTGCTTGCGACTAACCAGATAACAATAGATAAAAAAACAACAACAGGAATGGGATGTTAAGGTCTGATTATACAGAGCAAAGCGCAAGCCCCATGGACGATCTGGTGTCTTTATCACAACAGGGCGATCTAAAGGCGTTCAGGCAACTGTACCAGCAGCACAGTGGCCGGGTGTATGCCGTATGTCTGCGCTTGTTGGCTGATCCTAGCAAAGCCGAAGATGCCTGCCAGGAGGTTTTCGTCAAGGTATGGCAGCAGTTGGCTTTGTTTCGTGGTGACAGCAGTTTTACCACCTGGCTGCACAGCATTGCCACCCGCACTGCGATTGATGTATGGCGTCAGGATAAGTTGTTGCGACTCGCTACTGAAGAAATGCCTGACATAGCAGGGGCTGAACTGGGTCAGAGTCGCGAATTAGAGCAATTGATTTTACGCTTGCCACATCAGGCAAGGGCTGTGTTTGTGCTCTTTGCGCTCGAAGGGTACCAACATCAGGAAATTGCAGAGCTGCTGGGCATAGCAGAAGGCAGTTCGAAATCACAGTACCACAGAGCAAGACAGTTATTACGGGAGTGGTTAGATGAAAACTGAACAAGAATTAGATGCCCTGATCGCTGGATTGTCTTCAGAGTTAAAGCCGTCACGGGATTTGTGGCCGGAGCTTGAACAGCGTTTAGCAGAGAGTGCTGCAGCAGAGACTAAAGTCATAGCGATCAAAACCAACACCTGGTTGTCTGTGCCTTTTGCCAGCGCTTATGTGGCCAGTGCAGCTTCAGTTTTACTGGCCGTGACTTTATTTTGGCAGCCAGCAGATTTACAACCTGTGGCTGTCACTGCACCTTTGGCTTTTAACCCACAATTGCTGGATGCCGAAACCGCTATTGTGTACAGCTTTGAACAAGCCAAAGCCGAACAATTAGCCAGTATGAAAACGGTAGACCCTGTATATGCCGATTGGCAGCAGCAAATGGCACAATGGCAGCAGGCTATTGGTCAGGTTCAACTGGCGCTGAAATACAATCCAAATGAAGCGTTGTTACTAAAACAATTACGTCAATTGTATAGTCAACAGCAGAACTATTTACAAAAAGTGGTCCAGTCGGGCCTGGTTTAATCTGGAGTAACATGATGAAACAACAACTGATTTTAGGCCTGGCCTTGTCTGTGTTCAGCCAGTCTTTATGGGCAGCGGAATCTGTTAATGAAAATCTGCAAGTGGCTAATAACGAGAAAATTTATATCGAAAATATGCGTGGTGAAGTCGACATCATCGCAACAAACGAAGGGCGTTTTAAAGTGTCAGGCACTTTGGATGAAAAAGCAGATGGCTATGATCTTAGCTCTAAAAATGGCTTCACCAGCTTTAAAGTAAAAATGCCAAGTTTGCGTAACTACGGCAACTGGGATGATCAGGAAAAAGAAGGTTCACGATTAAAAATTGAAGTGCCATTGGGCGCTGAACTGGAGTTTCAGGGCGTCAATGCCAGCGTCAAAGTATCTGGTGTGCAGGGCAGCACCAAAGTCACTACGGTAAATGGCTCAGTCTATGCGGAAAAGCTGCAGAAGTTTATTCAGCTAGAGACAGTCAACGGCGAAATAACTAGTGTCAATAACAATGGCCGCATTAATCTGAATACGGTCAATGGTGAAATTGAGGATAGTGGCTCACAAGGCAGACTGAGTATCGATGCCGTCAACGGCAGTATTGATACCAAGTCCTCGGCGTCAGAAGTTTCAGTCTCAGTGGTCAACGGTGAAGCGGATTTAGAACTGACCAATGTGCAGCAGCTGAATCTGAGTTCAGTCAACGGTTCACTGGAAGCTGAACTAAAAGGTAGTCTGACACCACGTGTAGAAGTCAGTACTGTCAGTGGTAACGCTAAATTAAAACTGGAAAAAGCCGTCAGCGCTAAGTTTAATCTGGTAGCTAATGCAGGGGGTTCTATCAGAAACGAGTTGACCAGCCAGACTGCAGAGAAAGCAAAATATGGGCCCCGCCGCAGCCTTGAATTCAGCACAGGTAAAGGTGAAGGCAGTGTCGAGCTGAATACGGTCAGCGGTTCGTTAAAACTAGAAACCTACTAAGTGTTAAGTTAAAAAGGGAGAGAGCACTTTGTTCACAATGTGCTCTGCTCCCTTTTTTATTGACGCCACTCGCTGATCAGAGCTTCGGTATCCGGGCTTGCCTGTTCTGCCATCTCACCTTTACATAACTTTGCAATAGCTTAATAGTGTTCAGTTATGGCTGAATTGTTAAAGCTTGTTATTAACTGTTGTAGTTGGTAAAAACGCTAGGCTTTTCATAGGGCTGTACATAATCTCTTCGCCAACTAACAATCAAGTTACAGGATAGCTTTATGAACATGATACAGCGTGCCAGTCGTCTGGCTTTGCCTTTGTTTTCGCTGATCGCTTTAGCCGCCTGCGGTGGCAGCTCAGGAGATAAAGCCGAAGAGGAAGGTTTTAATCAGGGGTACGTGCAGTTTTACAACGGTGCAGCCAATAGCGCAAATAGCTCCTTCACAGTCAACGAAATTGCGGCTGGTTCAGCCACTTTTGGTGATGCTTCCAATATGCTGGCTATTGAACCTGGTAGTTACAAATATCAGCTCAAAAATGCCTCAAGCAGCAATCTGATTAAGGAAGCAGACATTACCTTAAACAAAGGCGAGAAGACTTTGTTATTAATGTCAGGTGATGTGGCCAATCCAACTATTTTGTCTCTAACTCACAAACGTGAAGAGAAGTTCGACGATCAGTTCCGGGTTTTCGTTGCCAACTTGTCCTCCAACTATGACAAAGTTGATATTTATACCGCAGCTGAAGCGGACGATTTTAGCAAAGCGACTTTGTTGGAGACTGTTGCGAGCAAAGAAATTACCAAAACAGGTAAAATGCTGAAGCGCGGTAAATACAAATTATTTATTACCACAGCTGGTAGCAAGACACCGTTTTTTGAAGCTGCTGCATACAATTTCCAGTACACCACCAGTTATGTGATGGTGGTGCGCGATAAGTTAGGCCCTATGGTCAATCAGGTATCTTTAGATCTGGTCGGAAACTCTACTACTGTAGAGGCGCTGGAACACCGCTTAGCTAAGGGTCAGGTGCGTATTTACAACAGTCTGGATAACCAACAAGGCCAGATTGCAATCAACAACTTACCTGTCAGTGATTTAATTCAGGACACCTTAACTAACTATATTCAGTTGGATAAAAACGACTACAGCCTGGCAGTACTGAACGAAAAAAATGAGTTGCTGTTAAATAACGTGTTATTAACCATCAATGCAGGTCAAAGCAAATCAGTATTATTATTCCGTGATGCCGAGCAAAAAGTTGGTGCTGTCAGCTTTACTGAAAAGAACCTGCCACAGGTTGATGAACATGAAATCAACGTAGCGAATCTGGTGCCTGACTTTAAAAACCTGCATTTCTATTTTGTTCGTCAGAATGAAACTATTGAAAGTGCGAAATTCCATGTAAAAGCGCTGGAATTTAAAAAATATGCCAGTTTAGTCTTACCAAAAGATTTCTACTCTATCTCACTGGTGAACGTGGCTGAAAATGGCACTATCAGCTTATTAGACAAAACCGCAGTGTTACAGCTGGAAGCTGGTAAAAATTACATACTGGCAGCTGAACCTTCTGCAGCAGCACCAAGTGGTTATAAGATCACATTGGTTAAATAATTCACTGGTAGTGAAGTTGTAAAAATAACGGCCACAGGGAGTGGCCGTTTTTTATCTCTGAAATTCAGGGTGGGCAGTACTGCAGACCAAAGTTGCAACAGTGTTTGCACGCTGAGTAAAAGGGGTCTGCACTTCGAAAAAAAACCACCGTTTTAACGGTGGTTTTCACAAGCGGGTTCAGTGTCTATTTATTCAGGCTAAGTTTAGAACTTGTAGTTCCATTGTACAGCTAACACCTGAGCTTTATTACGATAGGTTGCCTGTACGCCAGATTTGTAGATACGCTGGCCATCCGCATTGTACTCGTGCTCGTCGATGCGTACTTTATCCATCCACATATAACCATAGGCGAAATCAAGACTTTGCTGTGCAGTCAGAGTCCAGTTTGCGCCCCAGGTCCACCAGATACGATCTGATGTCGGTACCCTGGCTGTTTTATGGCTGTTGCCAATAGGGTTTTCATCGTACGCCAGGCCTGTTTTTAATGTCAGCTCGTCGTTGTACTGCACTGTAGTGCCAACTGAATATGACCAGGAATCCTGCCAATGCTCTGGTATATAACCTATGTAACCGGCTTTATTCAGATTCTGCGGTTGTTGGGTGCTTAAGGAAATACTTGGGGTGGCATCGTCGCTGACAATATCAATAGACTCGAAGCTGCTCCAGCCCGTCCAGTTCACACTGGCTTGCACTGACAGTACATCGGTTAATTGCTGATCAAGACTAAAGGCCAGGTTGGCTGGTGTCGTTAAATCCAGTCGGCTTTGCTCCGTCAAATAGGAGTTAGCCGCCAGTTTACCTGTCGCTAAACTAATAGCAGGCAGAGTAGGGGCTACAACGATAAAGTTTGGATTACCTACTACATTGGCGCCGGTAATAGGCGTATTGTTGATTTCAGAATCACCTTTTAGGGTGTATTTCACTTCTGAGTGATAAACCAAAGCCAGTTTGGTTGAACCTAAATCAGCATGAATACCCAGGTTGTAGCCAGCGGCGACATCATCACCATTCACTTCATAGTGACTATCGCAGTAGGCCGCATTATAAACGTCACGCTGATACAAAGCATTGATGCCAGTGCCCAGTTCACATAAACCTGAGTGGTCTTTGTATTTGGATAAAGTTCCTTCTGCGTAGTTAATGTTTAACCCTAAACCAAAAGACCAATCCTGGCTTAGCTTGTAGGCTAGTGTGGGTTGCATAGCGACAACTTTAATTGAGGTTTCATCGGCAAAATAACGGCCAACCCAATCATTTTGATAGTCAGACGACAAGCCAAAAGGTGCATAAACCCCCATACCCCAGCTCAAATTATCTGTGAAGTGGTCACTATAAAATGCAAAAGGCACTAACTCAGACAAAGTCAACTTGCCTGAATCACGGCCTTTGACAGCCATACCGTTGGCACTTTGCGCTGAAGCATCGCTGTAACGAGTTGTTGCATGGATCAGATTGAGACCACCGGAGAATTGCGCACCTTTGAGTTTGGTCAAGGCGGCAGGGTTGGAATAAACCAGAGAGGCGTCAGTGATTTGGGCGCCACGGCCGGCATAAGCATTGCCTGCGGCACTGACTGATTGTTCAAATAATTTATAACCTTCAGCCAATGCTGACTGACTAAGCAAAGCGAGGCTAATTGCCAGTGGCAAAGAAGCTTTTCGTAACATTGTTTTTGTACCCTGTGTTAAATTTGGCGGCATTATAGGGGGGTAGGGCCTTAGAGTACATGCTCTAAGTCTGGCAAATTTTGCGACTGGTCGGATCTTGCTTTGACTAAAAAGTGGTGGAATTTGCTAAATCCCTAAAATGAAAACAGAACTATTCTTAATTGTTGTGTGGTTAAATTGTTGTTTTATAATGGATTTATTTAGTTTTTTCGAAGTGGCACAAGGGATGCAATCCT
Source organism: Rheinheimera sp. (assembly GCF_020217005.1). Lineage (GTDB taxonomy): Bacteria > Pseudomonadota > Gammaproteobacteria > Enterobacterales > Alteromonadaceae > Pararheinheimera. Next base: position 6,311 of record NZ_JAIWOI010000028.1, read on the forward strand.
AGGTCAACCGACTCGACTTTGTTTAAGGATAAATTATGAAAACCCGTTCATTACTTGCGACTGCTGTTACAAGCACTTTATTGGCCAGTTCACTGGTGTTAACAGGCTGCGGCAGTGCAGAAGGCAGCCCTGAAGCTGCAAAAGTGGAAACAGTACTCAGTATCCCGGTCGAAGCGGCCGTAGTTAGTCGCGGTGAAATAAGCAGTCTGTACCGAACCACCAGTACGTTAGAAGCCAAAGAAGATGCTGAAGTAAACAGCAAATCCACTGGCATAGTGCAACAGCTGTTTGTAGAGGAAGGGGATGTAGTCAAAGCGGGTCAGGTGATGGCGATCTTAGACACTGAACGTCAGCAACTGAACCTGGCTAAAGGCAAAGCTGAACTGGGCCAGTTAAAAAGCGAATTGGCGCGTTTGGAAGCTATGTACCAGAAGAAACTAGTCAGTTTTGACCTGTACGACAAGCTAAAATGGCAGGTCGAATCTTTATCAGCCTCTGTCGCTTTATCTGAGTTGGCATTAAAAGAAACTCAGATCATAGCTCCCATCAGCGGTGTGATTGCCCGTCGTCATGTCAAAGTCGGACAGCTGATCACTGAATATTCATCCAAAGCTTTGTTTGAAATTGTGTCGCAAGAGCGTTTAGAAGCTGTGATCAATTTACCGGAGCATCAATTGCCACGCGCTAAAGTCGGGCAGGTTGCTCATCTGCATTTTGCCGCTATGCCAGTAAAAGAGGCCAAAATTATTCGGATCTCTCCGGTGGTGGATGCTGCCACAGGCACAGCCCGTGTCACAGTGGCTGTTGATAACAGTGACCTGAGTTTAAAAGCGGGCATGTTTGCTCAGGTCGAAGTGCAATACGACGCAAAAACCGCAGCTTTGTTGGTGCCTAAACGTGCGGTAATGGCGATGGATAACAGCAGTTCTGTTTTTGTGGTGAATAAAGACGGCAAAGTAGAACGCAAAAGCATCACCACAGGCTATGAATCCGACACTATGTTTGAAGTAGTGGACGGTTTAATCGAAGGTGAGCAAGTCGTCACTGCAGGTCACGCCAGCTTAAAAGAGCAAAGCCTGGTCCAGGTTATTGCTAAAAGCTAACGTCTCTCCCCTGACTGCGGGGTTTTGACCCCGCGATACATAAAAAAGATAAAAATGAAGGGATCTTCTATGAAACTAGTGGATACAGCCGTTGCACGTCCGGTCACCATGTGGATGTTCACTTTAGGCATTATGTTATTTGGTCTGGTCGCTATGGGGCGACTAGCCGTCAATTTACTTCCTGATTTGTCATACCCAACTTTAACTATCCGCACTGAGTATGCAGGTGCCGCTCCTGCTGAAGTTGAACAGTTGGTCAGTAAACCCATTGAAGAAGCGGTGGGTATTGTCAAAGGCATTCGTAAAGTACATTCGGTGTCCCGCGCTGGTCGTTCTGATGTGATTATGGAATTTGAATGGGGCTCAGATATGGATCTGGCCGGTCTTGAAGTTCGCGAAAAAATCGATGTGCTTTACCTGCCTTTAGACGTAAAAAAACCGCTGTTGCTGCGCTTTAATCCAAACTTAGACCCTGTAGTACGGCTGGCGTTAAGCCGTGATGAGAAAAAAGATTTAACCCCAGCTCAGTTGGTGAGCTTACGTACTTTTGCGGAAGAAGATTTACGTCGCCGTTTAGAGTCTTTGTCCGGAGTGGCCGCCGTAAGGCCTGATGGTGGTCTAACTCAGGAAATACAGATCCTGATCGATAATGAAAAACTCAGCCAGCTGAAGCTGGATATCAGTACCATCAATCAGCGTTTAAAAGAGCAAAACATTAATCAGGCGGGGGGGCGTCTAGAAACTGGTAGTAACGACTATCTGGTTCGTACTATTAATCAATTTGCCAACCTGGACCAAATCCGTAATTTGTATATTGCCAAAGTGGGTGAAAGCCAAATCCGCTTGTCCGACATTGCCGAAATTCGAGACTCTTTTGTTGACCGTCAAAGCATTACCTATGTGCATGGCAAAGAGGCTATTGAAATTGCGATTTACAAAGAAGGCGATGCCAACACAGTTCAAGTGGCTAAAACTGTTACTGCCAAACTGGAGGATTTACAAAAAAATCTGCCGGCCGGTTACCAGTTGACTTTAGTCTACGACCAGTCCACCTTTATTAAACAAGCCATAGATGAAGTGAAATCAGCTGCCTTTGAAGGCGGTATTCTGGCGATGCTGGTGCTGTATTTGTTCCTGCGTAATGTCTGGACCACTCTTGTTATCTCGATTTCGATTCCATTGTCGGTAATAGCGACGTTCAACCTGATGTATGCTCAAGATATCAGCTTAAATATTATGAGCTTAGGTGGTATAGCTCTGGCTATAGGTATGCTGGTTGATAACGCCATAGTGGTATTGGAGAATATCGCCCGCTATAAAGAACAGGGTATGGCTCCAATGGAAGCGGCAAAAAAAGGCGCCAGTGAAGTCGCTATGGCCATTACCGCTTCAACCTTAACCACAGTGGCGGTGTTTTTCCCTCTGGTGTTCGTGGAAGGTGTGGCGGGGCAGTTATTTAAAGATCAGGCTTTAACTGTCACTTATGCATTATTGGCGTCTTTGCTGGTGGCTTTAACTCTGATTCCTGCAATGGCGGCCCGTGAGCGCACAGCCCCCGCAACTGTCATTGCATCAAACAACTCAGCAGCCCCTTTCTCTATTAAACCATCGCGTTGGTACTTATGGCCGCTGCTGCCATTTCACCTGCTGTATCTGGCTGTACGTTTTGTGTTTTTAGCTGTATTTACCTTATTCACTATTCTGTTCCGTGCTGTAGCTAAAGGCTTAAGTTTTATTTTTAACCCGCTGCTGAATCTGGTTCAGGCATTTTTACGGGTTTTGGAATCAGGTTACCGCGCTGTATTAACAGCAGCCTTAAAAGCCAAAGCTTTAGTGCTGGCAGCCACTATAGGCCTGACGGCACTGATTTATTCGCTGATCCCTGGTTTAGGTTTTGACGTGATCCCAAGCATGAGTCAGGGCGAGTTTTATGTCGAAGTGCAACTTCCTGTTGGCAGTGCGATAGAGCGTACTGACAAAGTATTAAAACAGTTGGCGGATGTGGCTTCACTGCAACCTGAAATTGACCGCAGTTATGCCCAGGCTGGCACAGGCCAGCAGATGACTGTGGATCCGAATGTTGGAGGCAGTCATTGGGGCCGCTTAAATATTATTTTAAAAGACAGCGCTACTAAAGCTGATGAAGAACGTTTAATTCAATTGTTCCGTGATGCCGTCAGCACCATGCCGGATCTGAGCGCAAAAATCGACAGGCCAGAGCTCTTTAGTTTCAGCACTCCTCTGGAAATAGAACTGTCTGGCCACGATTTAACCAGCTTAAAAGCAACTTCAGATCAACTGACCAAAGCGTTAGCCGCCAATGACAGGTTCACTGATATCAAAAGCTCGTTGCGTTCCGGTCAGCCGGAAATCACCTTGCATTTCCATCATGACCGTTTATCTCAACTGGGTTTAACTGCGGCTGATGTATCCAAACGGGTAGCGAATTACATTGGCGGCGAAGTCGCGGGTCAGTATTCGATTAACGATCGTAAAGTGGATATCCGGGTACGCCTGGCGGAGAACTTCCGTAATTCAGAGCAGCAACTGTCGCAAATTATCATCAACCCAAACAGTGAAAAGCCGC
>NZ_JAIWOI010000004.1 GCF_020217005.1 Rheinheimera sp.
AACAGCTAAGTGCTTGCCAAGGTAGTGTCTAGCCTGAAGACTGGCGGCACTCTGCGGGCTGTTTGATTTTGTAATCAGACAGGCGATAGCCTTGCGGCGACTGCTTTAAGTGATAAACGACACCATAGTCTTGTTCTGTGATCTGTGGGCCCGGCAGATGACTTAGTAGTTGAATCAATTCAGCTGTAGTGTTGCTGTGGCCTACCACCAGCACACTGTTATCCTGTTGCAGTATTTTCGCTGCAATAGCGGGCAGATCCGCGGCGTTATAGGGTTGAAGTGGCGCTTGCTGATGCGTTAACGCAATCTGTTGGGCTGTTTGTTCAGTACGCTGATACCCACTGTGATAAATCACCGACAGCGGAGAAAAAATCAGAGCGGCCATAGCTTGAGCCTGGGCTACACCACACAGGCTTAATGCTGGATCTTTTGTAGCGGATGGCTGCTTTTCTGCATGTCGCACCAGATATATGTCTGTTGGCGCTGCGTAAGAAGACCAAGCCGTAACACCCAGTAGAATGATGCTGGTTAGAACAGATATTTTTTCTCTCACTGGTTAACCCCTTTTTTCCCGCAGCTTCGTCTAATGAAAAAACCAGTGGAGAATGCCAGATGAATACTACAGATACCAGCACAGACCGTCAGAAATTAATGACAGCAGCTTTGCCTGCTTTTGTGATTACCTTTTTATTATTCGCTTTGATGCAGCAATTGATTGCAACTGGAACCGTATTGATCCAGCCTGTGGTTATTAGCGTCGACAATGAAGTGCCGGAACCCAGAAAAGACAGTCAGCCAGCTCATATAGTGCGGGTTTTGCCGCTGCCCGACAAGCCTGTAATACGGCCTGAATTTTCTAGAGCCGATGATGGAGGTAACACAGGACCTTTGTTTGAGTTATCTGTGGACCCGGTGCTATCTGCTCCGGATTTAGGCACTGCAGGAAATTTTAGTGTGCAGGATAAAACAGCAACGGCAATAGTTCGGATTGATCCCAGGTATCCGCCAGAGGCTGCTAAAAACGGTATCGAAGGCTGGGTAAAATTGAGTTTTACCATAGAAGCCAGTGGCGCTGTAACAGAGGTACAAGTGCTGGATTCAGAACCAAAACGGATTTTTGACCGTGAGGCCATTAAAGCTCTTAAAGCCTGGAAGTATCAGCCCCAAATAAGAGATGGCAAGGCGGTGGCACAAACAGGCATGCAGGTTCAGCTGGATTTTAGTTTGGATAAAGCCTGACGATAAAAGACTTAAGCTGCGATTGGTTTGACTGAAATAGAGGAGCAAAGGATGCTGTTATCCTGGTTCAGCAAAGGTGATCCCGAATCGGAGTCTGATCCGCTGTCACTGATGCAAAGTTATATTCAGACCGACAACCCGGCTTTTCTGGCCCGGTTGATCCAGTGTTATGGTAATGATTTATATCACTTTTTATTAAAACAGACGGAGCCGGTATTAGCTGCTGATCTTAGCCAGCAAACCTGGTTAAGGGTAATGGAACAAAAGCAACAATTTGCCGGACAGAGTAGCGTTAAAACCTGGGTATTTGCGATAGGCCGGAATCTTTTACTGGATGAGTTTCGCAAACAAAAGCGCTGGTTGTATGAAGTTGAGCAAGAGATTGCCACAGAACAGGGCAGTCCCGCTTTAGTACTGGAGCAGCAACAAAATGAATTGCAACTACAGCAGTTATTGGCGCTGTTACCTTTGGTTCAACGGGAGGCGTTATTGCTGCAACTGGAAGGATTCAGTCTGCAGCAAATAGCCCAGATCACAGCAACAGAAGCTGAAACTGTTAAAAGCAGATTACGTTATGCGCGCCAGACTTTGGCAAAACAGCGTGGAGAAGATGATGAGTAAGCTGGATCAAAAACTACAGCAGCTATATCAGCAAAGTAAAACTGAACACCCTATGCCTGAGTCGTTAAAACAACAGCTGTTGCAGTTAACATCAAAACCCAACACCATGCGCTGGACAACCTATTGGCCTGTAGTGCAGGGGGTAGCTGCCAGTGCAGCCTTGATCTGGCTGGCACAACAACTTTGGTGGCAGCCAGCTTATTATCAAATCCAGCTGCAAACCGACAACTCCTATCATCAAGTACAGCTGCATAGCCTGAGCGACACAGAGGCGCCAGCACAACAAAGTGCCTATCAGCAGCGTTATCGGCACTATCAGCAAGCCCGTCAGCAATTGGAGCAAACTAATAGCCTGATCGGACAGCTGCGTTTTCATGATCATCAATGGCAAATTGCAGTCTGTGATCAATTGCTGGTAAAAATTGACCAGCTACTGGCAGAGGAGTTACAACAGGATCAGCCTTGGCTGGAAGGCCAGTGGGTTGAGTTAAAAACCGGCCAGCAAGGCCAAATTCTGGCGGTGTACTCCCGACAACAAGCCTTGCAGTGTGATGGTTAAAAAGAAAGGTTCACGGCAAGCGTTTTATTTTTTACACTAAGCTGAATTTTGCTCTGGATTATGCCTAGTGGACCCTGTGTTAACTTTTTTGACGTCTTATCCTGAGGCTGTGTTGACTCAAGTGCAGTCTCTTATTGCCCAGGGCCGTCTTGCTGAAGTGTTGGCAAAGCGTTATCCGCAGATGTCGCATGATATTCAAAATGATAAAAGCCTCTATCAGTTTACTCAGGAGTTGAAACAACGTTTTGTTAAATCCAGTCCTCCGGTCAGTAAAGTCTGTTTTGACGCTAAAATTCATTTGGATAACAGTCTGGGCTTGCATAGTTTTGTCAGCAGAGTTCAGGGGGGAAAACTAAAGGCGAAACAGGAAATTCGAATTTCTGCTTTGTTTAAACAATTGCCTTTGGCTTTGCTAAAGATGGTTGTAGTGCATGAATTAGCCCATTTGCGCGAAAAAGATCACAACAAAGCCTTTTATCAATTGTGTCAGCATATGGAACCCCAGTATCATCAGTTAGAATTCGACTTACGCCTGTTTTTAACATTGAGACAGCTGGAAGGAAAAGCCTTATGAGCTCTGGTGATGCAGTCTTTGTTTATGGTTTGTTGACCTTGCCTGACGTGGTTTACGCCATTACAGGGAAAAACTATGCGATGCAACAAGCCAGCCTTGCTGATTACAAAAGCTATGGGCTAAACCAGCAGCCCGGTGACACGCCTGTGCCCGCTTTAGCGCCTTGTGCAGGGCATCTGCAACAAGGACAGTTATTGCTGGATGTGGCTGCAGCCGAACTTGATAAAATCGACTTTTTCGAAGAACTGGATTCCGGGTTGTATTTGCGCCACAAGGTGAGGGTACAGTCTTCAGGACAATGGCTGGATGCCTGGTGCTACCTGGCTGGCCCAGCTTTGTTGCCTTACCTGGAAGGAGACTGGTCTGTACAGCAAGTTAGTGCAGCGCATAAAGAAGATTTAATTACCCGGCTGATACCGTCTATGTTAACTACTTATCATAACTTACATGCCGATAACGGCACTATAACAAAGGCAGCCCCTTTGTCTGAGGACTAACAGATTGAAATTAATCCAATTACTGGTGGGCGCATTCCTCGTCCTTTCCCCCCAGTTACTGGCGGCCGATGTTGATGAACTGGCTACCAATTTTGACTGGCATTTTCGCCAGACGTTAAAAAAGAACAATATTCCGGGCGCTGCTTACGCTATTGTCAAAGACAACAGAGTGGTCAAAGTTGGGGCTTATGGTGTGCGCTCTGTTGGCACTAAATCTAAAATTGATGCCTACACTGTGTTCCGCCTGGCGTCTGTTTCCAAGACTTTTGCCGGTCAGCTGTCTTCATTGTTGGTGCATCAGGGTCGCTTTCAGTGGAGCGATCCTGTAACCCGTTATGTGCCTGCTTTTTCATTTAAAAGCCCGCGTCATACCGGAGCTCTGAGAGTAGAGCACCTGCTGTCACAAAGCGCAGGTCTTGTGCCTAACACTTATGACGATTTAATTGAGGCCAATCAGACACCAGCTCAAATTTTGCCTAAGTTTCGTTATTTAAACCCACGTTGTGCGCCCGGCAAATGCTATGGCTATCAAAACGTATTATTTAGCTTGATCCGCCCTGTGATGGAAAAAACTACAGGTAGCAGCTACGAAAGCCTGATGGAGCAAAAGCTGTTTAAGCCGTTAAAAATGCCAACAGCTTCTGTTGGTTATTCGGCATTTCTAGCTTCTAAAAACCGTGCTATGCCTCATGTCCGGGTGAAAAGAGGCTGGGCTGAAACCAAAGTAAATCCAAGTTATTACCGTGTCAGCCCTGCTGCGGGTGTGAATGCCAGCGTGATGGATATGAGTCAGTGGCTGATGGCGCAGTTAGGTCAATACCCTGCAGTGCTGAGCCCGGCCATGTTGCAGGATGTGCGCACTAAAAGGGTTAAAGTTGCAGATGATTTAGGTGGCCGCACCTGGGGACAATATGTCACTACATCGCACTATGGCTTAGGCTTACGTATTTTTAATTTTGGTGGTCATGAAATCTATTATCACGGTGGCTGGGTCAAAGGTTATCGTACAGAGATGGCGTACTCTAAAGAAAAAGGCGTAGGCTTTGTTGTGCTGATCAATGCTGAAACTAATCTCGTGGGTGACTTATCGACCTGGTTCTGGTCAAATTTGCTGGCTGTAAAACCCGCTAAAAAGAAACGTCTTGCTGCGCAAATGCAGGAGGAATGGGAGCTGGAGATGGACACAGAAGAACAATGGCAAGTGCCTATGTTAGCGGAATAAGGCTGAACCACACAAAGGACTGTATTATTGGTATATACTCGTTTTGGTACAATCTAAGTGGTCTGCAGAAAAGGATAGATGCCTGAAATGTCGATGGGAACAGTAAGTCAGTCTTCATACAGTAAAACCGTAAAAACTATCCTTAGCAAAATCCATGATGCCACTGCATTAAACGATTCAGTTTATGAAGTGGCTACTGACTATTTTCGTCATGCCAAACAGCAAGATGAAAAACTGCACCAATTGCAGTTACAAGTGCAGAAGTTCGATAAAAAGCCAGAGTTGTCTTCAGCTGAACAAAAACAGCTGGCTGAGGCTCAGTCCGCATTAAAACTTTATATCCGTATGCTGGATGATAGCCGGGTTGAGCGCTATCGAAGTCTAAAAGCTGTATGTATGTCAGTACTGCAACTGACAGAAGGAGACAGCTTCGAAGAAACAGTGCAAATGTCGTCTAAGTTTCTCGGGACCATTCAACTTTTGGCTCCCAGCAATGGCAGATATGTAGCCTCTGTGAATCAAAAATTCAAACACTTGTATAAAGGCATTTTAAGTCTGCGTTTGCTGGACCGTTTATTGCTGGATAACGAGCTAAATAACAACTACGTGCAGGCCAAGGTACGTGCAGCCAGAGACATGCTGGACAATTCCAATGCAGCATATAAAGCCGATTATTCACCTTTTCGTGACGATGTGCAGTTGCCCTTGCTGATGGCGGCCATCTTGCAGGATATAGGCACTTATCATCCTGATGCTTTGGCTATCCTCAAAGGTACTGATGGCGACTTGGACGAGTTCAGAGTGCTCGATGACGAAAACCGGGTTGCACTGTTAAAAATTAATTATCAGGAAACTCTGAATTACGTCATCAAAGGACTGGCTTGTGATCGTTATATTGGTAATTCCAAAGAAGAGCGTGAACTCTTTAACCAAAACGAGCAGGACAAACTGAACTTTGTCTATACCTTGCTTAAAAATGCAATTAAGCCTGAAGGTGGTGTAGGTAACCTGCTGAAAATTCCACAAATTTATACTTCGGTCGTCTTGTCGACTAAATTAAACCACAGTTATGAGTCTTTACCTAAAGCTGTGCTGGTGCTGCAAAGTGGTGTGGAACGGGGTTACTATCACAAAGCGGCTGTTGAGGCCTTGATCAAAATTACCGGTTTGTTTCCGCAGGGCTATGGCGTCACTTATATTCCTAAAGACTCAGATAAACGTGATTTGGACAGGTATGAATATGCGCTGGTCGTGTCTTTGTATCCGCCAGCCACAGATATGCCGATATGTCGGGTTGTTACCCGCGGTATGGCTTTTAGTAATACCGGTACTAATGTGGTGGTCAGCGTAGACAATAATTTGTATTTCCCGACGGCCCGTAAAAAACTTGAGAAAATGAGTGAAGAACGGCTGTTAGAGATCCTAAGTAAACTAGTGTCCAATTTTGAAGAACGTAAAAACATGGAATTAATCCCTAAGTGCTGGTTTCCGGACGAGTATTTCTCGTACAGTAAAAATCAGAATTTATGGAACAGAGTCACCACTATTCAGAACTGAGCCATACCTAAACAGGGCTGTCTTGCGGGCTGACCCTACTGTATAAAAAAAGCCCGGCTGGTTAGCCGGGCGAAAAATAGCGGTTCAGGGAGATGAATAAAACCGCTTGCGCTAGAACTCTTCACTTAAGACAGATGCAATAGCCTTACAACACTGAACATGATCAGCATGGTATGACCAGATGGACCACAGCTTTTGCTATAGGTTCAGAACTTAGCTATGGAAACCATTTAAAAACAGTAGAACAAGAGCTGATGCAACGAAGTGCGGCACTGCTGTTGCCGGCGATGGGATTTCTGCTTAGAAACTGAATTCTGCTGAAATTGCTGCATCCATCTTTTGTTGATTGTGGTCAGCATAAAGATGGATACAACCTAAAGATAACGTTTTAATTCAATTGACTCTATCGCTTTATTTGATGCAAGCCTGAGGCGCATCGTCAGGACTGCAGCATCACACAACAATATACCGGATTGTAGTAACCGTCTGTGACTTTGTATTCGCGATAGCCTTTGGAATAGGCGATAGCAAGCCAGTACCTTTGTTGCTTTAAATTGATACGCTCGCAGACCGCTTGCTGCCGGGCTGAGCCAATTAACTCTTCGGACAAGGGAAGGATCTCGTCAACAGCCCAGAGTTTCGTGTTACTGGATGACAAAACTCTGCCTTTTTCATCGATAAAACAGGCTGAAAAATCGGCCTTCACTTCGCCCTGCTCATTTTTGGGCAAAATATCCGACAACATTGCACTAAATTGTGGCGCGCTATCAAAGACTAAGGCTATACCTCCGCTGGCTTTTTCTGCGCTGCCACTGAATACAGGCGCATGGTAAATGTAGGTAGATTGCTGCTGATACAAAGCGCTGGGCGCAAAGGAGCTGACCGCATACTGGTCTGCAGCGCTTAATAACAGGCAGTCTGCAGAGCCGCTGTTTACTGGCATTTGTTGCTGGGGTTCGGCTTCGGATCGTGCACTGCACAAAATACGCTGAGCGTTATCGTAGAGGTGAACATTGGAATAAACCGTATATAAATCATTTATATAGGCAAGTTCTGCCGCTGCAATCTGTCGATTTTCCTGGGTAGGATTTTGCAAGAGCAACTGGAATTTTTTATTGTGTGCCCACCAACGGCAGTCGTTCGCTCTTTCATACAGGTTCCTGTCCATAATATCCAGAGCCTGCCGCGCTAACATCACCAGTTCTTCCAACTGACTGTGCAGCACCGTATTAGCCAGTTCTTCCACTGAATGTGAAAACACCTGATGGATTTCTTTACCTATACCACGGATAGCATCCAGCACAGGAACAAACTCTACAGCGTCGTTACGGGCCGCTGAAATTACCCCATTTAATACAATCAGACTGAGTTCGTCGTTGACCTGCAACGAAGAACGATGGATATGAAACAGTTCAGGAAACAACTTATGATCATCCATGCTCATCGCTTGTTGGGCGGTTTTGGTCTGCGCCGATAAGCTCTTTAATGGTGTCCAAATCTGGGTTTGCCAGGCCGGGCCAAAGTATCCCTGATAGCCTTGAGTTTGAGCATAACTGAGCAGATAATCACAGTTTTCTACTTTTCTGAGTCCTAATTGCTGTTGTCGCCCCGAGGTACGTTGCGGTGGCAGCTTCTCCGGATCGGAACTAAACACAGTCTGACCATCTTCGGCCTGCAGCAGCAAAAGGCTTTGGCTATGCTCGGGTAGTAAGTTTCTGAAAATAGTCGTTATTTCGTCATCAAACTTAAAGCAAAGGCACAATACACCAAAGGCTGTTCCCTGGTCTGACACTACAGCCTGGGCATATATCAGGCTCTGTTTTTGCTGAGGCTGCAGATCAGAATAACGGAACGTTTCGCTGAATTGCTGTGGATGTTGCAGGCAGTGCTGTACTAAAGGGTCCTGACTCAAGTCTTGGCTTTGCGACTGGTCCAGCCTGAGCAGGATCTGGCCTTCAGGACTCAGTACTATCACATCCTGATACACCGAATAGTAGCTGACATAGGCCGCTAAATGCTGTTGCAATGCCGCTGCGGCTTCTGCATCAGGATTTGCTAAAAAGCCGCGAATTTGTGAGTCTGTGGCTAAGAAGCCTATATCCGCTGTACGTTCAAATAAGTTACGGATCAGTATATCTATGGCGATCTGGCTGCAGGCCTGGTCTGTTAACAAGGTTTTTTTAGTTTGTTCCAGCAGCAGATTGTCTATCAGTATTTGCTGCAATTCGGTAAAACGTTTTTTGGTCTGATCCATGTTGTCCAGTATGGTAGAACCAAGACGTAAACTATTGATTTTGCCTATTAAACTGACCTTGCTCCACCAATTGTCCAGTTCAGTTAACTTTTGTTCGTAGTGTAAAACGCCACTCATATGGGGCTTTAAGTAATTTTTATGATGTTCGAAAAAAAACTGCATCTACAACCAACACCTGAGCTATTGCCCTCCAATGGATCCATGCAATTTAATGCAAAGGCTTTGCCAGTCTGTCCGCCGTTTGTCTCAACGATTTTTTCGATACAAGTCTAGATAAAAATTCAGAGTGATCTGGGGAGAGCTTGCTGCAAAGCTCTGTTTCTGTTCTGGTTTAAATTTCCAGGCTAAGGGGGTCATTTCCAGCAAATTTAACAGCATCTGATCTGGTAACTCTGTGAGCTGCAATTTAAGTTGTTGGCGTTGTTGATGCTCAAAGCCTTTGATGGCTTCGATCTGATCACTGTGCAGACGCACAGAACTGTATACCTGCTGCTTAATTTCCAGCAAATGCTCTGGTGCTGGTGTGACTGTCAGTAGCAGAGCATCCGCTTTTAGCACCCTGGCCAGTTCTTCTGGTTCGCAAGGCGCACAAAGTTTAAGTGCAGCATCAAAGCTTTGCTCTGCAAAAGGTAAATGCCAGGCGCTGGCAACACAAAACCGCAGGGCAGGGTAGCTTTTGGCTGCTTTTTTAATGGCTGTTTTGGCAATATCCACGCCGTAGATCTGCAGGTTCTTGTCTGTCAGGGCCTGAAACAATCTATTGCTGTAATAACCTTCACCACAGCCCAGATCGAGCAAAGTTGCATTTTGTGGTAGCACTGCAGCAAAACACTGATTCACCGCATCAGACAAAGGCTGATAATAGCCCGCATTTAAAAAATCACGACGACTTTGCATCATCAGTGCTGAATCACCTGGCACTTTGGAGTTTTTTTGCTGCACTGGCAGTAAATGCAAATAGCCCTCTTTCGCCAGATCAAAGCTATGATTGGATCCGCAAACAAAGCTGTTATTTTGTTGTGTCAGGCTCTGCTGGCATAGCGGGCAAAGGTACATAGAAGCTTCTCCGGTTGAATTTAACCTGTACTCGGGATCATGAGTGTCGGCTTATTCCGATTTCGGTTAATTTAGTTGCAGCAGGTCCCAGCGGGTACCGTATAAGTCTTCAAATACAGCCACAGTACCATAAGTTTCTTGCCGTGGTGTTTCGAGGAACTTGACTCCTTGCTGTTGCATCAGGCGGTGATCACGCCAGAAATCATCTGTATGCAAAAACAGAAAAACCCTGCCGCCACATTGATTGCCGATCTGCAGTTTTTGCTGCTCATTGCTTGCCTTGGCCAACAAAATTGCGGTTTCAAGTGCACCTTTGGGCCTGACGACGACCCAACGTTTTTCACCTTGTGGACTGTCTTCCAGTAAGTCGAAACCAAGCTTTTGGGTATAAAAGGCTATAGCTTCATCATAGTCAGCCACT
>NZ_JAIWOI010000029.1 GCF_020217005.1 Rheinheimera sp.
TGCCTTTATCAGCTGTGGCTGAGATTAAACGTGAAGTTGGCCCAAGCGAAATTACCCGTATTGGTCAGCAACGTGTCGCTTTGATCAGCGCTAATCTGGCGTACGGTGACTTAGAACAAGCCACTGCTGCAGCCAAAACTGTGCTGGCACAACTGACGTTGCCTTATGGCGTTGGCGCTACTATTGTCGGTCAAAGTGAAGAGATGGAGCGCTCTTTTAATTCCTTGATGATGGCGTTGCTGCTGGCGGTGTTTCTGGTCTATCTGGTGATGGCATCGCAGTTTGAAAACCTGCTGCAACCTTTGCTGATTTTATTCACTGTGCCTTTGGCTGGTGCTGGTGCTGTATTAGGTTTATGGCTGACCGGTACCCGTGTCTCTGTCATTGTCTTTATCGGCTTGATTATGCTGGCCGGTATAGTGGTGAATAACGCCATAGTACTGATAGACCGTATTAATCAGTTACGTGCTGAAGGTATTGCATTAAATGATGCCATTATAGAAGCTGGTGCAACCCGTTTACGCCCTGTACTGATGACCACATTAACGACAGTGCTGGGCTTATTACCTATGGTGCTCGGTAGCAGCGATGGTGCAGAAATCCGTTCGCCTATGGCCATAACAGTCATTTGGGGCTTAAGCCTGTCGACGCTACTGACGCTGGTATTTATCCCTGTGTTATATCGCTTGACTGCGCGCGACGTGCAAACGGCTAAGGAGTAGCAATATGGATCATCAACCTTTAGCCATCACCCGTTTTGCCTTAACCCGGCCTGTGACTTTATGCATGTTGTTTTTGTCCTTGCTGGTGTTTGGCATAATAGCCAGCAGACTGTTGCCACTGGAGAAATTCCCGGGCATCGACATCCCTGAAATTTATGTGCATGTGCCATACCCCAATGCCACACCCAGTGAAACCGAGCGGTTAATCACCCGACCTGTGGAAGAAGCGCTGGCGACAGTGACTGGCATTAAAAAGATGCGCAGTTTTTCCAAAGAAGATGGCGCAGACATTTCACTGGAATTTAACTGGGAAGAAGACATCAATACCAAAAGTATTGAAGTGCGGGAACGTCTGGACAATATGCGTCATTTGTTGCCACGAGACGTGGAGCGGGTGATGGTGTATCAGTTTAATACCAGCGATATGCCTATTTTCCAGCTGCGTATTTCCAGTGAACGCGATTTGGCCATGGCCTACGACTTACTAGAGCGCGTGATTAAGCGTCCGCTGGAGCGGGTGCCCGGCGTGTCGAAAGTAGAACTTTATGGTGTGGATAAACGCCAGGTCACAGTGCGGCTTGATCCGCAGCGTATGCGTAACCTACAGGTTGACCCGGTGCAATTAGTACAGCTGTTGCAGGCCAGTAACTTTGCGATGACAGCAGGCGAGCTGCGTAATGCAAACGAAAGTATTCTGGTCAAACCCCTGGGGGAATTTGCTAGTCTGGATGAGATCCGGGCTTTACCTATACGTGCAGGTTTAACTTTAGGTGCAGTGGCTGATGTAGTTCTGGAATTACCAAAACGTGTCGAAGGCCGTCACTTACACCAGACCTATGCAGTCGGCATGAATGTGTTTAAAGAGTCCAATGCCAACCTGGTCGACGTATCGCGTGCTGCCATAGCTGTAGTGGATGCTGCGGGTAAAGATCCGGCTTTTAATGGCATTAACTTATTTTTGATGGACGATACAGCCAAAGGCGTGACGGACTCTTTATCAAACCTGCTCAGTTCAGGTGCTATGGGGGCTTTATTATCTTTTGGGGTGTTGTATTTATTCTTACGCCATATTCCAACCACTTTAGTCGTGGTGTTATCGGTGCCTGTTTCTATCGCTATCACTTTGGGGGCCATGTATTTCCTTGGATACAGCTTAAATATCCTGAGTATGATGGGATTGATGCTGGCTGTTGGCATGTTGGTAGACAATTCGGTGGTGGTGACAGAAAGTATATTCCGTGAGCGCGCCGCCGACCCTGATATGAAAAGAGCGACAGAGTTGGGCGTGAACAGAGTGAGTTTGGCTGTGCTTGCTGGCACCGCCACTACTGCTATTGTATTTTTGCCCAATATCATAGGTCAGAAAGTCGATGTAACAGTGTTTCTGGAGCATGTTGCTATTGCCATTACTATCGCGCTTGGCGTGTCTCTGTTGATGGCGTTAACCCTCATTCCATTTTTGACTACAAAAATTAGACAAATTCACAGCTCTGATCATGCGGAGCCAAGCAAGCTGGATAAATTTTATAGCCGTTGTTTACGCTGGGTGATGAGCTCCCCAAAAGCTGCGACAGGCATTGCATTTTTATTGTTGGCCAGCATAGCTATCCCTATCAGTGCGGTATCAGGTGGTGATGATGACGATGGCGATAGCAACAGAGCTTTTTTGAACTACAACGTGCAGGGCAATTACAACCTGGCGGAGGTAGAGCAGGAAGTGAACCGGATGGAAGCTTATTTGTACCAGCACAAAGACGAGTATGAAATTGAGTCTGTATACAGCTATTACACAGCCAATCATGCGATTTCGATCATTATGTTTAACGATCCGCTGATAAAACCTGTTTCTGAAATTAAAGATGCTATACGCAAAGGCTGGCCACAATTGGTGCGCTCACAACCCAGTTTTGGCTGGAGTGATAACGGTGGTGGTATGCAGGTGCATTTGTCTGGCCCATCCACTGAAATGCTGACTAAATTAGCAGCTGATATTGTGCCAGTGATTTCACAAATCAAAGGGCTGGAGGATGTGCGCTCTGAAATTGCCGATGGCCAGTTTGAAATGCAAATTCAGCTCAATAACGAAGAGTTACAACGTCAGGGGCTGGATGCCAGCGAAGTGGCTCAAGCTGTCACTCTGGCACTACGTGGCACTAATTTACGTACCTACCGCTCAGAAGAGCAGGGCGAATTACAATTAAGAGTCTTGTACGACGAAAAAGTCAGCCACTCGCCTGCTGAGCTGGCGGCTATTCCAATTTTAGTCAACAACAATGTAGTGATCACTTTGTCTCAGGTGGCGGAACTGAAAGTAGCACCTTTGTTATCCGAGATCCGTCGTTTTAACCGTCAAACCACCCTTGCCATTGGTATGAATATGGGCAAAGACCTGACCATGGATAAAGCCCGTGAAGAGCTCAGCAAAAGGCTGAATCAACTACAATTGCCTGCAGGTTATGCCTGGTCTTTTGAAGGCAGCTTCCAGTATCAGGATGAGGCGCAGGGCATAATGCAAATTAATATGTTGCTGGCTGTGGCTATGATTTATCTGGTGATGGCGGCGCTGTTTGAGTCCTTAATTATGCCAACAGCTGTGATTGGTTCTTTGCTGTTCTCTTTTGTTGGGGTGTTCTGGGCCTTTTTATTCACAGGAACTTCTATGGGCATTATGGGCATGATTGGTATGCTGGTGCTGATGGGCATAGTGGTGAATAACGGTATAGTGCTGGTGGACCGTATTAATCAGCTGCGTAATGAAAGCCCTGATGCAGAGCTGGTGCCACTGATTATCGACGCCTGTGAAGCACGGTTAAGGCCTATCTTGATGACGGTATCCACTACGGTATTGGGCTTGTTACCGCTGGCTTTTGGTGATGCCACTATAGGCGGTGATGGTCCAAGTTATGCGCCTATGGCCATCGCTATCATAGGTGGTTTAGTGTTTTCTACTTTAACCAGTTTATTGCTGGTGCCGCTCACCTACTGGGGCTTAATCCGCTTTAATGTTCGCTGGTCTGGCTTTTTAGGTAAAGCCAGAATGCTGGCGAATAAGGTGATCAGTGCAAACTGATCAAGTGCCAGAACAGAAGGTTTCGCCTGGTTGGTGGCATTTTTTCACCCTCTGGTCCCAGTGCTCTAGGTAGATAGCTATGACAGGTTTTAACTAAAGACGGTGATTAACCAAGCAAATTGTTAGTATTTGGGCGGCCTAAAGCCGCCCTTTTTTATCACCCTATGGGGAACCTTGTCAGGGGAAGAACACTCCGGGAGATTGAAGCATGACACCAGCTAAAACAATACTTTGTCTATTCGGACTGCTTTGCCTACAGCTTCAGGCAAAGCAAGTGTTGAGCGCAGAGCAGCAGGTCTATGCAGCCGAACGTGCTTTTGCCAAATCTATGGCCGAGCGGAATTTAACGGCGTTTGCCCAGCATTTGTCGGATGATGCCATCTTTTTTGGTGAGGGCGTTTTAAAGGGCAAAGTTGCGGTAATCGAAGGCTGGAAAAGTTTTTATCAGGGCGAAATTGCACCTTTTTCCTGGGAGCCCACTCTGGTTGAAGTGTTAGAGGATGAGACACTCGCCTTAAGCACTGGTCCCGTCAGGGATCCTTCCGGCAAAATTGTTGCCACTTTCTCATCCATCTGGCGTCAGGAGCAACCCGGAGTCTGGAAAGTAGTGTTTGATAAAGGTTGTGCTGTTTGTCATTGCGATAAAAAGACATGAAGCAACAGCATTGTCATGTTTACTCTGATGAAGTGGCTTTTTGCAGTCTTTGACAGGCGTCCAACAAGACTTTTCACTGATTTTATTTAAAAAAGCTAAAGGTTCTGTAGTCTCTTCATTACTGCTAGTGATACGTAAGTGTCACGTTAGGGCAGCGATTTTTGTTCAATAAGCATGGCTTTGTAATAGAGTTTTAGGGAGGATGCTCTGCCTGAAGAACAGATGTTTTTTATGAGTAGTTCCCATTCCTTGTCCACTCTTCCTTGTAAATCAATAAGCTGCATCTATTCTTAGTGCTGGTATAGTGATCTTCTGGTTTCATCATGACATTTGTGATTAGCTGCGTGATGTTATGTGCCCTGCTGGCGTTTCCTGCGCAATCCAAACCTGAACAGACTATTAAGATCCGGCATTACCACTTGCATCCCCGTCATGATTTTGCATTGAAACTGATGGATTTAGTGCTGACTAAAAGCGCTACACCTTATGAAATTCAGGCTGTGAAATCCAATGAAGTGTTAACCGAGGGCAGGGTGGAAAAAATGGTGGTGGATGGTGAACTGGATATGTTGTTTATCTCCACTTCCACGGAGCGAGAGCTCAGTATGATCCCCATTAAAGTACCTATCTACCGCGGATTGCTTGGATTAAGGTTGTTGTTAATTAAGCCAGTTCAAAATGAGAAATTCAAAAAAATCAAAAGTCTTCATGATCTCAAACCTTATGTTGCTGGACACAATGTGCATTGGAGTGACTTTAGCGTATTTAAGAGTAATGGCTTAAAAGTGGTCAGCTCGACCAATTATGACGCTTTATTTGAGATGCTAAAACATGACAGATTTGATTATTTCTCCAGAGGCGTCAATGAAGTCTGGGGGGAGTTAGGCCAACATTCTGACGAGTTGATGGTAGCTGACAATCTAATGTTGTTTTATCCTCACCCCGTGTATTTTTTTGTAAGTAAGCACAAACCTGAACTAGCCGCAGCGCTGGAAAAAGGTTTAGCTATAGCGCTTCAGGATGGGTCCTACAAAGCTTTATTCCAAAGCTATTACGCAAAAACTCTGGAGCGGGCGGATTTAAAAAACAGAACCATGATTAATCTGAATAATCCGGCTGTGCCCGCAGGCACAGCTCCAATAGATACCAGTTGGTGGTTAACGCCCTGAGTGATTAATTAGGCAGTTACAGTGACGACAACTTTGCCGCTGTTACCTGCAGTTGCCACTTTTTCATAAGCCTGCTCTATGCTGGCAAAGTCAAACTCCTGTGGGTCAAGTCGTATAGTGAGCAGCCCTTGTTCAGTCAGTTGACTGGCCTGACGAAGAATATTGCCGTGATGTGCTCTGCATTGGCCCGTTAATAGTGGTATTAATGTAAACACACCTGAGTAGCTGGCCGCTCTGAACGATAAAGGCGCTATGCTGTGTGTACCCCAGCCGAGACTGCTGACCACATGGCCTGTATAGGTTTTTACTGATTGAAAAGCCTGATCCAGACTGACGCCTCCGGTGGTATTAAATACAATATCAAAGCCTCTATGGTCGGTATGTTCTGCCAGGTATTGCTCTACAGATGTGTGCTGATAATCAATAAAAACAGCGCCTAAAGAACGGATATAGTCTGCATCTTTGGCTGAAGCCGTGGCATAGACTTCTGCGCCAAAGGCTCTGGCGAGTTGAACCGCGACATGACCTACACCTCCAGCGCCACCTTGCACCAGTACTTTATGCCCGGCTGCAACTCTGGCTCTGTCTATCAAACCTTCCCATGCCGTAATCACCACCAAAGGCATAGCAGCGGCCTGACGCAGGTTGATGTTCGATGGAGCTTTGGCCAGCAAGTCCGCATCTACTAATTGATACTGAGCCAAAGCGCCTTGTTGGCCTGCCACACCGCCCGTCATACCATAGACTTTGTCGCCTCTTACAAATTGACTGATATCAGATCCTGTTTCGACCACTTCACCTGCCATGTCGATGCCCAATACGGCAGGAAAAGGCTGTTTGGCATGAACTGCTTGTCCAGCTCTGATTTTTAAGTCCAGTGGGTTGATGCCGGTCGCGGCCACTTTCACCAGCACCTGACCTATGCCGACTTGAGGGATAGTTAGTTCAGTTAATTTGAAACTGTCATTCGCTTCAGTAATTTGTAACGCCTGCATACGGTGTTGAGTACTCATCTGGATGTCCTCTGCTGTGATTTGTTGGTGCCTTGTTATTAGGCTGAATGCAGTATTACCCATGCCTAAAAGAACTGAAATCAACTAATATGCATTAACGTCATGCAAAAATGTATGAGTAACTTTAATAGGAAGCGCAGGGGGCAGCGATGGAACATCTGGACTGGAGCGATATCCGTTTATTTCTGGCGGTGGCGGAGCAGGGCACCTTAACAGCAGCTGCGCGAGCTGTAGGTTTTACTCAGCCCACCTTAGGGCGTCGTATTCAAAGTCTGGAGCAGAGTTTGGGTTTGAAGCTGTTTCAGCGCACCGCAGAAGGTTTTCTGCTGACCGAGGCCGGGCTTGCTTTGTTACCAGCGGCCAAACGTATGGCCGAAGAAGCGGATGCAGCAATGCGCCAGTTGGCCGGGCAGGAAGAAAAACTGACAGGGACCTTACGTATTTCGTCTTTTGACTGGTTTAGTCATTATCTATTGGCCGATTGTTGCGCTGGTTTTTTGCAGCTGCACCCAGAAGTCAGTATAGAGCTGCTTAACGACAGCAGGCTATTTAATCTGGCGCGGCGTGAGGCGGATTTAGTGTTCCGGCTAAAAGCTTTTGACGAGCCTGACATAGCGCAGCGTAAACTGTTGCAGTTGGAGTATGGCTTGTATGCCGCTGTTGGTTTTGATCTGAGTTTACTCGCTACTCCAGAGCAGCTCAGGCTGATTAGTATGGACAGTCATTTTAGCGATGTACCGGATGTGGCCTGGCTCAACACTCAGTTTCCAGGCGCAAAGTTAGCCTTTAGCAGCAATAGCAGAGAAGCTCAGGCCAGGTTATGTTTGGCAGGGCTTGGGCTTGCAGTATTACCTGTGCGGATGGCTGAACAAATTCAGGGATTACAGCAACTGCAGCTTGCTACTGCACCACCTTCACGACAGATTTGGCTGGGCTATCATCAGGATTTACGTCATCAGCGCAGGCTCAGAGCTTTTATAGACTTTATCACTCAATGGTTGGGTGACATGGAGTAGCTGCTGTGGTGAAAAACGAAAAGTCCGCCGGATCATCAGATCAGACGGACTTTTTTGCATTGTTGGACTGATTGGCTTGTTACAGCGCTTTTAATATCGCATCCACTGTAGCTTTGGCATCGCCAAAACACATTTGGGTATTGTCTTTATAAAACAGTGGGTTATTTACGCCCGAGTAGCCTGTGTTCATCGAACGCTTAAACACCACTACGTTTTGCGCTTTCCAGACTTCGAGCACAGGCATGCCGGCAATTGGGCTGGTTGGATCTTCAGCCGCTGCAGGGTTGACTGTATCGTTAGCGCCTATGACCAGCACTGTGTCGGTGTCAGAAAAATCTTCATTAATTTCATCCATTTCCAGCACTATGTCGTAAGGCACTTTGGCTTCAGCCAGCAGCACATTCATATGGCCTGGCATGCGGCCAGCCACTGGATGAATACCAAAACGCACTTTGACACCACGCTCTTTTAGTTTCTGGCATATCTCAGCCACTGGATACTGGGCCTGAGCCACAGCCATACCATAACCTGGAGTGATCACTACTGAGCTTGAGTTTTTCAGTAAATCTGCCACATCTTCTGCGCTGATTTCGCGGTATTCGCCTTGCTCTTCGTCCACTGAACTTAGTTTCGCATCGGCCTGACCAAAACCTCCGGCGATGACGGAGATAAAAGAGCGGTTCATCGCCTTGCACATAATGTACGACAGGATAGCGCCGGACGAACCCACCAAAGCACCTGTGACAATCAGCAAGTCGTTGGCCAGCATAAAACCTGCGGCCGCAGCGGCCCAGCCTGAGTAGGAGTTCAGCATAGACACCACCACCGGCATATCAGCACCGCCTATGGAGGCAACCAGATGCAGACCAAAAACTAAGGCTATCAGTGTCATAATCAGCAGAGCAGTTTCACCCGCTTCGAAGCCGACAAAACAAACCAGCAATACGGCTGATGCTAACAAGGCTAGTACATTCAGTTTATGTTTATGCGGAATGCTCAGCGGTTTAGAGCTAGCGATGCCACGCAATTTGGCAAAAGCAACGATCGAACCAGAGAAGGTAACGGCACCGATAAAGACGCCTAAAAACACTTCGGTTAAATGCACAGTTAAGGCTGCGCCAGCAGCAGAGTGGGTTTCAAAGAAGCTATTGTAACCCACCAGTACTGCAGCCAAACCGACAAAACTGTGCAGAATGGCCACTAATTCCGGCATTTGGGTCATTTCAACTTTCAGTGCCAGTCGAAGGCCAATGGCACCGCCTATCGCCAGAGCAATAACTAAAGGTAGCATAGCGTCAAGGCTGACACCGGCAATGGTCGCGAGCAGGGCTATGGTCATGCCCAAAATACCCAGCCAGTTGCCGCGACGAGCGCTTTCCTGTTGAGAGAGTCCAGCTAAGCTTGCTATAAAAAAAGCGGCGGCCAGCAAATAAGCCGAGGTGATTAATCCTTGTGTCATGGCTGTTACTCCCCGCCTTTGGTAAACATTTTCAGCATGCGCTGCGTCACGGTAAAACCACCTACTATGTTAATACTGGCGATCATCACAGCGACAAAAGCCAGCACCTGCACCAATAGCGAATCGCTGCTGATTTGCAGTAATGCGCCCAGCACTATAATGCCGGATATCGCATTGGTAACGGACATGAGCGGGGTATGCAAGGCATGAGTCACGTTCCAGACCAGGTAATAACCTACCACGCAGGACAATAAAAATACGGTAAAGTGCGCTAAGAAGTCACTGGGGGCGGAGTAGCCTATCCAGAGTAAAAGCAGGGCAGCAATGCCAATAAACCAATTGGTATTGATGGATTTCTTCGCCGCTTTGGCGGCTGGTTTTTCTGGGGCGACCACAGGTTTTGCAGCGGCAGTGACACTGATAGCAGGTGGCGGGAAAGTGACTTCACCCTGATGCACCACGGACATATTACGGATAATCACATCCTGCATATCCAACACCATCTGACCATCTTTGGTTTTGCATAACAGCTTGGCTAAATTTACCAGATTGGTGCCATACAGCTGAGACGACTGAGCGGCTAAACGGCCTGGTAAGTCGGTATAGCCTATGACTTTAACCCCTGATGCAGTTTCGGTAATTTGACCTGACACTGTGTATTCGCAGTTACCGCCTGTCGCTGCAGCCAAGTCGACAATGACAGAGCCGGCTTTCATCGAGTCGACCATTTCTTTGGTGATGAGCTTTGGTGCCGGACGGCCCGGGATAAGCGCCGTGGTAATAATAATATCGACTTCTTTGGCCTGGGCGGCAAATAAGGCCATTTCAGCGGCAATAAATTCATCCGACATCACTTTGGCGTAACCACTGGAGGAGGAGCCATCTTCGGCAAATTC
>NZ_JAIWOI010000030.1 GCF_020217005.1 Rheinheimera sp.
CAGTTTTAAAAACTCACCGCCCAAAGATTCAATTTGCTCCGCCACTTCAAGCCGGGTATCAAAAGCCCGCACTATAGAGCCCAAAGAGCGTGCAGCACCAATAGCGGCAAGACCGGCCACACCAGCACCAATCACCAGCACTTTAGCGGGTTGCACTTTACCAGCTGCGGTAATTTGACCACTTAAAAAACGGCCAAAACTATGAGCTGCTTCAATTACAGCGCGGTACCCAGCGATATTCGACATCGAGGACAAGGCATCCAGCGACTGAGCACGTGAGATGCGTGGCACCATATCCATCGCCAGTACATTCACACCTTGAGCGGCGAGGCGAGTGACCAGATCCGGGTTCTGTGCCGGCCAGATAAAACTGACGAGGGTGCAGCCTTTTTGCAGCAGACTGATTTCCTGCTCTGTTGGCGCATTGACCTTATAAATCAGCTCACTGGCCCAAAGCTGTTCCTGACCAGTTATGCTGGCACCGGCCTGAATATAAGCTTCATCACTAAAACCAGCGCTGGCTCCAGCTCCGCTTTCCACCAGTACAGTAAAGCCTAATTTACGTAGTTGCTCCGTAGTGGCTGGCGTTGCTGACACCCGGGTTTCGTCTTGTAGCTTTTCTTTTGGGATTGCAATAAACATCCTGACCTCTTGTCCTGTTTTCTTATTGGATCCTGCAAAGCAGATCGATCTCTAACCCGTATCAGCAAAGATGAAAGGCTTAGGAGTTGAGCTGGTTACCGCTGCTTGGTTTACTTCTTCCTGAAGGGACTACCACTGCGCTTACATAAAGAGATTATGCGAGCGCAGGCTCGGTCAGGTATTGCTGCTGCGCCAGTCTTTGTATTACCTAAATTGCTGTTTGTTACAGAAAAATTGGCGTAACGACTATAGGGCAAGGTCAGACCAATTGACTAATGCCTTTTAGTTATAGCTTAGAGGATAGTCGGCAAATGCAGTTTTGCTGCAGATTGAGTAAAAGTGCTGGGTAAAGGCCTCAGTAATAACAAAAGCCCCGACTTATACATCAGGGCTTTTGTCTGCTTAGTACGCTGTTACTGAGCTGTAGCTTCTGCTGCTTCAACAATCAGTTTGGCAACCTGTTCAGGTTGAGATGTCATCACGACGTGTGAGGCATCTTTGATTTCAACAATCTTTTTCGCACCAGCGCGCTTGGCCATAAACTTCATTGCTGCAGAGGGGATATTTTTATCTGCTGTGCCATAAATGGCCCAGGACGGAATTTTTTTCCAGGCCGGAGCGCCCGAAGCTTCATGCAAAGCAGCTTCAGTCACAGGGCGCTGAGTGGCTGCCATTAATGCTGCTTCTGCTGCTGGCACATCTGCAGCAAACTGAGCACCGAATTTATCCTGCTGAATATACAAATCTTTGTTGCCATCTTTTAAAACCACAGGTGCAGCAAGGGCTGGGCCTAAAGTGCCGCCAGGGTAACGTCCTGATAATTCAGCAATATTTTCACCTTGTTCCGGAGCAAAAGCTGCGACATAGACTAAAGCTTTTACTTTGTTCTGATCGGCAGTGACGTTGCTAATGACTGAGCCGCCATAAGAGTGACCAACTAAAACTACTGGCCCTTTAGTATGTGCTACGACATCAGACAGATAGGCGGCGTCGCTTTTTACGCTGCGCAGTGGGTTGGCCAATGCTATCACAGGGTAGCCCTGGTCATGCAGCTCAGCGACAACGCCATTCCAGCTGGATGATTCAGCAAAGGCGCCGTGAACCAATACCACTGTAGGTTTTTCGGCGGCAAAAGCCGCTGCGCCAAAGGTTAGGCTTAATGTGGCGATAGCTGTGGTTAATACGCGTGATTTGAAATTAGTCATGTTAGTTTCCTTCTGGGTTTGCAAGCTTAGTCAATGAGTTGCGATATATTGGTCGCGCTCGGTTGTTTAATTTTTCGCTCGCTTCAGGCAAGAGGTTTTGTTGCTTTCCCCTTGGTAGCGGCTGTGATTATAGTAAGGGGCTTGGCTTTCTTTTTGGGTTCAAATAGTCTAAGTTATGCAACAGATCGTCTAAATTTGCTTTGTTTAACAAAAAGGCTGTGTATGGATAGGTTATCAACCTTGCTCGCCCAATTTGGCATGCACGCAACCACCATCTTCGGTGGTGCGCTTAGTACTGAAATTAGTTTTGATGCCACAGACAGAACAGCCAAGCTACATTTGCTGCGCTCTGGTGATGCGGTATTGCAGCTGGATCAACAAAAAGCCGTGCAGATCACAGAGCCAAGCTTGTTATTTATTCCAAGGCCTTGTAGTCATAGCCTGAATGTTGCGCAAGGGGCGAAATCAGATCTGCAGGTTGAGCTGGTATCTGCTGCACTGAGCTTTGATGGGGGGCTTGATAACCCACTGACCACGGCTTTGCCCGCTTATGTGCTGATGCCTTTGGCTGATATTTCTATGCTTAGCGGCAACCTGGACTGGTTATTTGATGAAGCCTTTGCACAGCATTGCGGCAAAAACGCAGTATTGAACCGTTTGTTCGAGCTAGTGGTGATCCAATTGCTGCGCTATATGATGGCCAATCGCAGCGTATCAACAGGCATGATGGCCGGTCTTGCTGATTTACGCTTGGCAAAAGCTGTGACTTTGATGCACGACCAGCCCGCCAAACCCTGGTCTGTCGCTGAGCTGGCCAGCGCCGCCAGCATGTCCAGGGCAAGTTTTGCTGCTAAGTTTCATAAAGTGGTAGGTATTACTCCCGCCGAATACCTGGCGAGCTGGCGCGTGAGCCTTACGCAAAAATTATTGCGTGAAGGCCGCCCTATAGCTCTGATCGCTGATGAAGTGGGTTATGAAAGTCCGTCGGCTTTAGCACGTACGTTCAGACGAAAAACCGGCAACAGCCCCAGAGAATGGTTGCAGTTACAGCAGTGAACTAAATAACGATTTAAACCGCCATTAAAAAAGCCCATGAATTCATGGGCTTGTTACCTGGACGCCAAATCAGGCCGGCTCAGTCTTGCGTTGTTCAGCAGCTTGCTCCTGATGCTTCACCTTATACTTTTGTGCAAAAGTTAAAATGGCCATACTGATACTGCCAAAAATCAAAAAGCCTGTGGTCACCGGAATTAAAGTACCGTCGTACATTTGACCTATCACTGTGCCTATGCTCATCGACATGATGGATGAGACCGAGCCGATAATAGCTGCTGCTATGCCCGCTACATGACCCATAGGCTCCATCGCCATAGCGTTCACATTGCCAAAGACCAGGCCAAAGCAGAAGAATAAAACCGAGGCATAAAGCACAAAGGTAAATAGCTGGATATCGACCACCAGATGTAGTGCCAAAAATACTGCAGAGCTCAGGATAATGCCCCAGACTGCCAGATTGGATAAACGCTGCATTCCCCATTTCTGTACTAACCGGGAGTTCACCAATGAGGCTGCACCAAAAACTATAGCCAGCAAGCCAAAGTACAAAGTGAATAGCTCTCCGGTTTTAAATAAGTCCTGAAAAATCTGCTGTGACGAATTCAGATAACCAATAAAACTGCCAAAAAATAAACCCATACAAATCATGTAGCAAAGGGTCGGAACATTGCTGATCACTTCTTTAAAGCCTTCAGCAAAACCCTGAGTAGTCATGGCTATACGATGTTCTTTGGGTAAGGTTTCTTCTAAGCGGCAGAAAATCCACACCACAATCAGCAGCGCATAAAATACATAAAGAATAAAAATATCACGCCATGAACCTATCCATAACACTGCCTGACCCAGGCTGGGCGCTAAGGCGGGCACCATCACAAAGATCATCATCACCAGCGACATAATACGCGCCATATCATTGCCGGAATATTTATCCCGTACTATAGAGATGGCAGATACATAGGGGCCTGAAACCCCTAAGCCCTGGACAAAACGGCCAAATAATAAGGTGCTGATATCATTGGCGAAATAGCAAATCAAAGTACCAACTAAAAACAACACTATGCCGCCGTTTAAAACTTTTTTCCGGCCAGTCGCATCGGACAGTGGGCCACAAATCAGTTGGCCTATCGCCATGCCTAAAAACAAAGCGCTTACGACTAATTGCGCCTGATTCGGGTGACTCATCACAATATCAGCGCGAATAGCATCCAGTGCAGGTAATAAGGCGTCGATAGAAATAGCGACGATGGACATCAACAGGGCGACTAATAAACTAAACTCGCCAGTGGAAATACGCGACTTAGGCGCATGAGTGGAGTAATCAGACATCTACAGCTTTCCTTATTTGAAACGACCCGCAAAAAGCGCGGCTAGTGTAACGTTTTTCACAGACAAGAGTCTTGGCAAATGTATACGAATTCGAAGCTAGTCGACTCAGTTTGTGTTAGATCGACAGGAATAGGAGATATTTTTGCACAAAGCTGGTGATTCGATTGCTGTATCGTCAAGCACAGGGCAATACAGCATTGGGTGTTTTCATGTAGTTTGCACCCAATGCCGTTGAGTTCAATAAAATGTCTGTCTTGAGTGAGTAGCCTGGGATCTAACCTTCGCCAGTGACTTCTTTACACTGCTTGGTCAGACTGGAAGTCGTCCGCTAAGCGGGTGAGTTGGATCAGTTCTTCTGCCTTCTGCTGTTTTTTTTGTTGCAGACGGTAGATAGCGAACAGGCAAAGCGGAGCGACCATCAGGCTGTAAACAACCAGTAGGCTCGCGCTGACCTGAGCCATATTCAACCAATGCATCAACCATAACAGGCCTGAAAATACGACTAAAGCACCACAGGATAGCTGGGTGTAGAGATAGTAGCGCAGCGTTAATTTGCAGGCCCGGATACGAAATTGTACCAGCCCACTGCTGCTCCAGTTGTCATACTGCAGAATAGGTTTGTGTACTGTCCAGGCGACATAAGCCGAACTCAATGCACCTGAGATCAGGAACCAAGCGGACAAGTAGCCCAGCCAGTCAGGTATTGAAAAGGCGAGCCAGCACGCGGCAATGAACATCACAATAGCACCTAGCCATTCAGCATAAAGCAACCACTTTTGTTCAGTTTGACGCTGTTTGGCTACGAGTAAATCAGAGGCATCAGGTGGCGGTTCTGTTGCTGTCGGTTGTTGTTGCCAGCTTTTTGCCAGCGCGGCAAAGTCAAAATTATCTGCCATGGTGCATGATCTCCATTAGTTCTGTTTTGGCACGATTTAACCGCACTCTTACCGCTCCCTGACTTAATTGCAGGACCTCTGCGATTTCCAGGGCATCCAAATCTTCCATCGCCAGTAAAATAGCCTGACGATTTGCGGGAGAGAGTTTCCTTACCGCCTGCAGTAACTGCTGGCTTTGCTGCTGTTCTCCAACCTCTTTTGACGGGCAATCCTGTAGCAGCAGATGCTGGATATCTTCATCTAAAACCTGCCACTGCTGGCGTTTGGCTTTGGCTATATGATCCACTGTCACGTTATGCACAATACGAAACAAGTATGCGCGCGGTATTTCTGCTGCCTGAATGCGTTCCGCTGACTGGTGCAACGCCAGGTAAATATCCTGTTTTAAATCCTGCCGTGCTGCCGGATCTGCTTCGCATGCCATCAGAGTGCGGCTGATAGCGCCCTGATTCTGTTGCCACAACTGCAGTAAAAACTGTTCCGGCGGTACAAGGCCGCTGTTGGATAGAGTCAAAAAAACCTCCCTGTTCAGTATCTTATCTTTCTTGTCGAAGTTATTAGTCTGTTCGAAATAAGTCTGCCCCAAGCGGCAAAGTGTTACAAAAATAAATAAAAAAAATTTTGTAACAGCTAACGAAATGCTCCCGACTTCTTAAGCAAACAAAGCAACTTTATTTCGGTTTTTAGGAGTCTCAGGATGAAAACGATTTTTTTAAGAAAATCTGTCGCACTTTGTTTGATCGCTGCTTGCTCTCTGTCACAAGCTGCTGTCCAGCCACAGGTCGAACAGGTCGAACAGGCCGAAACCGCGCTGTATCACAATGCCACTTTAATTAATCCGGCTACAGAGCAGCAGATCCAGGATGGCTGGCTACTGGTTAAAGCAGGGCGCATAGTGCAAATGGGTCAACACCAAGCGGATACAATCTTACCTGTGGCCAGCAAAAATGTGGATATTCAGGATCAGTATCTGATACCTGGTCTGATTGATGTGCATTTGCACCTGACCGCAGGCCCGCACAG
This sequence comes from Rheinheimera sp., assembly GCF_020217005.1. Lineage (GTDB taxonomy): Bacteria > Pseudomonadota > Gammaproteobacteria > Enterobacterales > Alteromonadaceae > Pararheinheimera. The sequence goes on from NZ_JAIWOI010000030.1 coordinate 6,149, forward strand.
GGCGGAAATGCAGGATGGTAAACCTGTGATCAGTATGAAAGGTCATAGTGAGCTGACCCGTTATCATGCAATCAGTACTTTAGCGACCGGAGTAACCACAGCCTTTAGCCCGGCAGGAGATCCAGAGGCTAACGCTGAATACGCTACAGAGCAACAAGCGGGAAATTGGCCTGGGCCAAAGTTAAGTTATGCCGGTTTTATCTTTGAACCTACGCCTATTTTAGGGGGGGCAGTGCATCCCAAAGATCGGGCGGCCTGGCAAGCTGAAATCAATAGACAAAAGGACTTGGGGGTCGATTACATCAAACTTTATCAGGGCTTGTCTAAAGAAGAAGTGGCGATGGGGATAAATTTGGCCAAAGCGGCCGGTTTAAAAACCATAGCCCATCTGGATTCTGTGAGCTGGCAGTATGCCGCTGACTTAGGCATAGATAGGTTAACTCACGCCTTACCCACCAGTGCCGGGCTGCTGACGGGGGAGAACAAAGCTGCTTATCTGGCAGAGCGTAAAAATCTGCATAGTGCCCGATTTGTCTATAGCTGGTTTAAGTATGTGGACTATGACAGCAAACCCATGCAACAGCTTATCCAGACATTGGCCCGCCAACAAACCCGTATCGATTTGACTTTGGTCGTCAATGAGCTGGTTTATTTCGCCCGTGCGCTGGACACCTTATACCCGGAACAGGACATGTGGGTCTATCACCCAGAAATGCGCAAAAGCTGGCGCGCAACATTAGCTGCGCCGAGTTACGACTGGTCAGCGGAAGAGTTGACTACAGCACAGCAACAACTCCCCAAGGTACAACAACTGTTCAAACGTTTGTATGACGCGGGTGTGCCTTTGGCTATAGGTACCGATAGCGTGGCCAGCGGTCCTTTTTATCTGCGTGAATTACAACTGACTCAGGCCGCAGGACTCAGCAATTGGCAGGTTTTGAAGCTGGCAACCAGTGGTGGTGCTCAGCATTTGGGTCTGGAAGATCACGGCCAACTGAAAACAGGTTATGTCGCTGATTTTATAGTGCTTAACGCCAATCCACTTCAAGATCTGAACGCACTGACTACTGTGCATACCGTAGTGCAGCAGGGCAAAGCCTGGTCTGTGGATAAGCTGAAAGCTCAGTTGGCAGCTCTGTCTGATTTGAAACTTTAAATTTGAAACCTTAAAGACTGACCTATTTCACAATCATAACGAGGATAAATTGATGGAAACTTTAAATTACTGCGTGTCCGAACTGAGCAACCAGGTCGAGTTTACCGATGCTGAATTTCTGGTGCTGTTTATGGTGTTCTGGCTGGTTGCCTCTGTATTGCACAACAAATTTGAAATGAACAAAAACGAGGAGTAACAAATGGATACTTTACAACAATTATTCGACCGCTTCGTACAAGCATGGCAACAAGCAGATCTGGTGTTTTTAGTCGGCTTTGGCCTGTTGTTTTTCGTAGTTTGGTTTTTACCAAGCCTGTTGGCTTTGGCCTTTAATCGACAGCACGCAGCTAAAATTGCCGTGCTCAACCTGCCGGCGGGGTTTTCCTGGATAGCCTGGCTGGCTTTAATCGTCTGGGCTGTGACAGGCAAACTGAGCGACAAACTGGCTGAAAAAGCCCGTTTAAAGCCAGTAGCCTGATACAACGAATTACAATTGCACACGTTCGCCTTCATTTAAAATCAGCAGCGGCACCTGACTTTTCAGTTGCTGCTGCATGTGTAGTAAGCGCAGCAGAGGTGAATGTGAACTAATGTCGCCCATTTGCCAACTCGCGTTGCCATAACCCCAGGGGATCATCACTTTGCAGCCAAGTTCTTTAGCGGCAACCAGAGCATCTTCAGGTGTGGTGTGCACATAACGGTACCAGTCGCCATGGCTTTCATGATGATAAGAGGCTATCGGCAGCAGGCAGATATCAATATCCCCGTATTTTTGCTGAATATCGGTAAAATGCTTTGAATAGCCGGTATCACCTGCAAAAAACAAGGTCTTTCCGCCATGTTCCAACAACCAGCCTCCCCACATGGCTTTGTTGTCGTCATTCAACAGTCTGCGGTTATTAAAGTGATGCGCCGGCACCAGGTGGATGTTTAGCTCACCTTGTTGGCTTTGGCTGTACCAGGCGTGCTCAATAATGTTGTATCCACCTTCCGGCATATAATCAGCCATGCCCAGGGGCAGGTAATAAGTTGGTTTATTGCCTATTTGTTGAATGCTTTCGTGGCTGAAGTGATCGTAGTGCAAATGGGAGTACAAGACAGCGTCTGTTTCTGTCAAAGTTGTACTGCTTATTGTTGGGGTGTAAGGTCTTTTGATAATGCCAGCAAACCATTGCACCCAACGGACTGGCCAGTCAAACTGACCAAACACAGGGTCAATCAGCAGTTGCTGTCCATCCGGAGCGTTAACTACAAAGCTGGCATGCCCCAGCCATTGCACACGAAAACCAGTAGTTAATGCGGGTGTTTGCTGCACTGCGATATAGCGGCAATTCTGGCCTGGAGTTTTACATTTAACAGCCTGATGTGCCGGATAACAGTCTGACTTGCAGTTAGCCGGATAATGGCGCTGCTCCACTGGGGTTCTATACAAATTACGATAAAGGCCCTGATGCTCACCTTCGGTAAATTGTTCTGTCACTGCATCTTTGCCTAGCTGGCGTTGAACCTTATTGGACATGCTGCAGGCATTCAACAGCAAGGTGCAGCCCAGTAACACAATAGATGAAAGTTTACGTAGTTTCATGAACAATCCCTTATTTATCATCATACTATTTCTTGTTGTTCTGTTGATACCATAGCTGATTTACACTACGCAAGTTGCCTTGCTAACACAGCCTGATGTTAGTGTTATTCAAGCCATAGTGCCTGATGCACCTTATTCTGCCGCTCATGTGTTATCTCGCGTCAGGGGACCCATTCAGGTAGAGCGTTATCCAAAGCTTTATTGCTGGCGCTGGAAGTGCAATCGGCAGAAAAAGCTCATTGTAAAATCAGTTGTTGTTCAAGTTTCAGTTTTCTCCTGCAGTCTTTTGCTAAAGTTGATGAAAGTTTTTTGTAACACAAACTGCTTTTGTTGCCTGATGTTCTGTCACCACATTTTTAGTAACACTTATTCGCAAATTTTTTTTAAGGCTGTAGGTAAAATCTCTTGGCGTTGATCTGGGGAGCAAGGAGATGTGTCTGGTGACTACAGGAAAAGAAAAAGTTGAATTATCTGCACTATCGCCTTTGGCTCGTCTTCTGACTTCAGGTTCATTTGTGGCATCTGCCGCTCAGAGCATAGTGGATCAAGACGTTGAACCTCAAGTTGGGTTACAGGAGTTTTCCCTGCCTACGATAAACACCAGCTCCGTGCCTTTTTTTACTGGTTTGATAGTGTATCTGGCCAGTACTGCTTTGATCTGCTTTGCATTTTTTATACTTTGGTTTAGTCAGTCGACAGGAAAGGCTTTAGCATTCACGCCAGGTTTTACGGACGCAGAGATCATCATAGTGCGGGACTTTGCACAACCGCCTGGCCATGGCGATTCTTTGGTCATACCAACATTTTGTTGTCATTCCACTCAGAACAACACAGAGCTTTGGCGTCAGGCTCTGCGCCAGCTAAGAGGCCCTTTGTTGACACTGGTAGTCGCTAAGCAAGTAAGGCGTATACATAAACAACATCAACAGCTGTTGTCCGGGCTGAGATACTCTGTTTAGACCTGGCTGCGACCGCTGGCTGGCACAGTGTTGTGTAACAGATGTTCCGGTCTGCTCAGCTTTTTTTAATTAAGGATCAGCGCTTAAGTCACCGGATCTTAATCCCTGCTGCAACCAATCGAGCAGCAATCGCACTTTGACCGGTAGATGCC
>NZ_JAIWOI010000031.1 GCF_020217005.1 Rheinheimera sp.
GGTTTAATGGATACAAAGCCCAAATGCCCTCATCACCGGGTTGCTGTTCAGGCAACAAGGCGACTAAACGGCCGTCCTCTAAATAGGGTTGCAGGTAATAATCCGGCAGTTGTGTGACACCTAAACCTTTCAGCACCGCGTCTGTCAGCGCCACACCACTATTGCAGCGTAAATAAGGTTGAGGCTTAAATTGCAGTTTTTGGCCTTGCTGCTCAAAACGCCAGAAATCAACAGATCCCACTAGGCATCTGTGCTGATGTAGTTCCGCCACAGCAGTAGGTGTGCCAAATTTTTGCAGATAATCGGGGCTGGCGCATAAATATAAAGTGCGTTTTCCCAATACTTTTGCTTGCAGGCTGGAATCTGTCAGCTGGCCTAATCGGATAGCACAGTCAAAACCACCTTGCACTAAATCCAGTTGGTCATTAGTCAGCTGCAAATCCAGCTGCACTTTGGGATAACGTAATAAAAACTCATGCAGCAAAGGCGCAATAAAGTGTTCGCCATAATAGACAGGTGCAGTAATTTTTATCGCGCCTGAAGGTTCATGCTGCAAGCTGGTCAAAAGCTGATTGGCTTGTTGTAACCCATTGACTAAAGCCCGGCAATGCTGGTAGTACAAAGTGCCTTGTTCAGTTAGACGTACCTGACGGGTAGTACGCAGCACCAGTTTGCAATTCAATCTCTGCTCTAATTGCAAGACTGTACGACTAACCTGAGCCACAGAAATAGCTAAGACTTTGGCTGCTTTAGAAAAACTGCCAAGTTCGGCGACAGCTACAAATTCGCTGACCCCTTGCCATTCTTTCATTTATGCAAAACTCATTTGTTATTTTCGGGGATTATCAACGATTAAGAAAAAATTACAATGGGTTATACTCAATGCCAATACTAAAGGGAGCATTCCATGAATATGATTAAAACACGTGCAGCCGTGGCCTGGGGCCCGGGTCAACCGTTAAAAATTGAAGAAGTGGATTTAATGCCACCGCAAAAAGGCGAAGTGTTGGTGCGTATTATCGCGACCGGTGTGTGTCATACCGACGCTTATACCTTGTCGGGTCAGGATTCTGAAGGCAAATTTCCTTGTATTTTAGGCCATGAAGGTGGTGGTGTGGTGGAAGCTATAGGCGAGGGCGTCACCAGCGTAGCAGTGGGCGATCATGTGATCCCTTTATACACACCAGAATGCGGTAAATGTAAATTCTGTTTATCCGGTAAAACCAACCTGTGTCAGGCTATTCGTGCCACTCAAGGCCAGGGCCTGATGCCAGATGGTACCACTCGTTTTTCTAAAGACGGCCAGCCTATTTATCATTACATGGGCACTTCTACCTTTTCTGAATACACAGTGCTACCAGAGATCTCTTTAGCCAAAATCAATAAAGCGGCGCCTTTGGAAAAAGTTTGCTTATTGGGCTGTGGAGTAACTACGGGCATGGGCGCTGTGATGAACACCGCCAAAGTGAAGCAAGGCGACACAGTGGCTATCTTTGGTTTGGGCGGTATAGGTTTATCTGCTGTGATCGGCGCTGTGATGGCCAAGGCCAGCCGCATTATTGCCATTGATATCAATGAATCTAAGTTTGATATTGCCCGGCAGTTGGGGGCGACAGATGTGATTAATCCGAAAAATTTCGACAAGCCAATTCAGGATGTGATTGTTGAAATGACAGACGGCGGCGTCGATTTCTCTTTTGAGTGTATTGGTAACGTCAACGTAATGCGTTCGGCCTTAGAGTGCTGCCATAAAGGTTGGGGCGAGTCGGTGATTATTGGGGTGGCGCCAGCCGGCGCTGAAATCTCTACCCGCCCCTTCCAGTTGGTCACAGGTCGGGTTTGGCGTGGTACCGCTTTTGGAGGCGTCAAAGGCCGTACTGAATTGCCCGATTACGTGGAGCGTTATTTAAAAGGCGAGTTTGAGCTTGATACTTTTATCACGCACACCATGCCGTTGGAGCAAATCAACGAAGCTTTTGATTTGATGCATGAAGGCAAGTCGATCCGTACCGTTATTCATTTCTAACCACAGTATTTAGTCATTTGCCAAAAGCCCGGTTCGCCGGGCTTTCTCTGCATAAGGATAAAGTAATGACCTTAATTCAGTTATCCGAACACAAATTATTTGCTGGCCGCCAAATTAAATACCAGCATCACTCCAAAGTGATAAACGGACTGATGCAGTTTTCGGTGTACTTACCACCAGCGGCTGAAAAACAAAAAGTACCAGTGTTGTATTGGTTATCAGGTTTAACCTGCACTGATGAAAACTTTTCGGTGAAAGCCGGGGCGCAGCGTGTCGCAGCAGAGCTGGGAATAGCTTTGGTGATCCCAGACACCAGCCCAAGGGGTGAACAGGTAGCGGACGATGCTGCCTATGATTTGGGCCAGGGCGCAGGATTTTATCTGAATGCAACACAACAGCCATGGGCCGCCCATTATCAGATGTACGACTATATCTACAGTGAACTGCCTGCTTTAGTCGAAGCTCATTTACCAGTTAACTCAGCCAAAGCCATCAGTGGCCATTCGATGGGGGGGCATGGAGCTTTAGTGATAGCTTTGCGTGAAGCCGGTTCTTATCGCTCTGTGTCGGCCTTTTCTCCTATTTGTCAGCCATCAGAGTGTGACTGGGGCAAAAAAGCTTTTACTGCTTATTTAGGGGATGATAAAAACCAATGGCTGCAGTACGACGCCAGTTTTTTACTGGCGCAACAACAATGCAGTTTACCTATGCTGATCGATCAGGGGGAAGCTGATCAGTTTTATCCTGCACAGCTTCGCACACAATCTTTGATCGAGGCCAATCAGCGCAGTCAAAGCGGGGCGCAAATCCGGTTACAACCTGGTTATGATCACAGCTATTTTTTCATCAGTAGCTTTATTGAAGAACATTTGCGTTTTCATACCAGGCATTTAAAAGCTTAAACAGAACTTTATTTCGACGAACTTTTGCTTGCCCAAACGCCTCATGCACGGCTAAAATGCAGCCGCGCTTAGGGGAGTAATTTACAAAACCGCCAGGTTTTGTTTTGTTGTCAACACACTTGTACCTCAATGTACATGGCAACAAAGTCCCGCAGATCAAGCTTGATCAGGTATTAATGAGACCTAAGACAACATACTAGCCCCAGGCGGGAGTTGGTTTGTTGTCTTATGTTTAATGATCCCGCCAGGTGCAGTTTATGTATTTTGATGCCTTTGTTGCCTCTTTCGCTTCCGTTACTGTGGCGGAGATCGGTGATAAAACCCAACTTTTATCTTTGTTCCTCGCGGCACGATTTCGCTCACGTGGCGCTATTATTGCCGGTATTTTGGTTGCTACTTTATTAAATCATGCTGCATCCGCCTGGTTTGGTGCCTGGGTAGCGCAGTTTATTCCCGCAGGATGGCACGCCTGGTTATTGGGCGGCTCATTTATTGCTGTTGCCTTGTGGTTACTCATTCCGGATAAAGACGACAGTGAAGAAGTAAGCGTTTTAAAATACGGCGCTTTTTTTGCCAGCTGTATCTTATTTTTCCTGGCAGAAATTGGTGATAAGACGCAGGTAGCCACTGTGCTGTTGGCCGCAACTTATTCGGAAACCTGGCAGGTGATTTTAGGTACTACCCTGGGGATGCTCGCAGCTAATGTACCTGTGGTGTACGCAGGTAGTTGGTTGTTGGAACGTATATCTCTGGACTGGGCTCGTCGTATCGCTTGTGCAATTTTTATATTGCTGGGTGTACTGACTATTGTTATGTATTAGAGAGAAAAAGCGTTGCTCAGATCAGGGGCGGACTGTTGACCAGCAACTGGCATGCAGATGAAAAGACCGCGCAACAACACTGCTACGCGGTTTTTTAGCGGCGATTAGTGCAGCGCTATTTCTTTAGAAAATAGCCCTGACACTTAGCGCATAGCGACGGTCTGTCGTAAAGCTCAGTGCATCCGTTTTATCACCAGCCTGATTCATCTGATAACGGGTTTTGGTTTCAGTATTGAGTAGATTGCTGCCTTCTATACCTACTTTCCAGTTGTCGTTAATGCTGTAATAAAAACTAGCATCCATCATGCCTGAAGCCTCGGCGAACGCAGGTACATATTCTTCAGACTCCCGCAAAGTTAACAGGTATTCTGAGCGCCAGGTATAAGCCAAGCGGAATGAAATAGCTTCGAACTCATACATACCTACGATGTTCATGTTTTGATCTGAGTAACCTTGCAGAGGTAAGCCGCTGAAAACCCTGAAGGTATTGCGATTGTCTGCGATAGGATTACCATTTTCATCAAAACCTAAAGTGCCTTTGGATATAGCATTAGGATCTTCCAGACCGCTTTGATCTATGTAGGTGTAGTTAAACTGCAAACCTAAGCCTCGCCAGGCGCCAGGCAGCATATCGTAAAACTGGGAGTAGGAGAATTCAGCGCCACTTATAGTACCTGAACCCGTGTTGGCCGGACCATAAGCTGACACATCATAGTTCACTCCGTTGTAGCTGACATCCAAATCAAATTGTCTGTTGCGAATAATGTTATCCAGCTTTTTGTGGAACAACCCCAGGTTGACGAAACCAGCATCGGCGAAATACCACTCTGCTGTTAAGTCCAGATTGATGGATTCTTCCGGTTCAAGGTAAGGGTTACCAGCTAAAGCTGTGACTTCAATATCGTCAAGTGCAACTACGGGGTTATTGACTTCATCCTGATCGGCTCCCGGGGTTTGCAGTCGTCTGGTGTAGTCCAAATCCAGTAAGCTGATATTACGGGCATCCGTCAGGCTAGGATAATACAAGCCCTGAGAAGCACCAAAGCGCATAACCAAATCTTCAGCCAACTCAAAGTTCAGGTTTAAGCTGGGAAGCACTGCATTGTAGTCTGTGCCATCTACTGTACTTAATTGCGATTCACCAGAAGCCAGATCGTAATATTTCTTATACTCTGCTTGTTGCATTACCGTGTTCAGCGAGGTACCAGGTTCACCTCTTTTCGCGGTGGAAGGTTGCACAAAGGCGCCGGTTGACTCCAACTGATAGTTCACAAACCGTAGGCCAAGGTTACCTTTGACTGGTATATCCAGCTCGGCTCTTTCGAAATCAGCACGCAGATAAAACTCAGTGCGTTGTTCATTAGACGAGCTGATATTATGAGCTGCATAGGGGCCTTCGACCCTGTTTGGTTTGTCGGCATAAGGGACATAAGTACCAGTACAGACGCCGTTATTGGCCGCACTCAGTGTGGCGTTATGCCATCCGTCTTTACAGCCTTGGCGCAATGATTCAGCATAGTTTCTTACCAGATCCATTTTGGGGAATAAAAAGTTATTTACGTTCCCTATCAGTACTTTACCGTTGTAGTAGTCCGAGAAATCTACGCGTTCAAATAACCCTGGATTGTTTACTGCTGCGGCGGCGTTGCGATCATTCATATCCCAGGGCGTACCAATGGCAGACCAACCTTCATAGGCGGTATCACGCACAGTGAGATTTTTATCTGTGTAATAAAAGCCTGTTTTAATGGCGGTAAATACGCCGTCGAGTTCATAACTGGCATTAAATTTAAAACTGTCTGCTTTTGCGGTATTGTGTTCTTCCTGTTCCATACCGCTGCCGAGAAACAGGTTAGGCACTGGTCCATTCCAGTCGCTGTTAGGAGACCAGCCAGGTGTCAGAATGTTATCGCTCAAAAACTCTACTGTAGGGCGTTCACCGCGCATATCCAGGAAGTAGGGCGAAACGACGTGCACATGATTACCACGGGTTTGCCCTGACATACTGTAGTTGTGCACCACTTTTTCTGAGTCAATATGTTGATAATCCAGCTCAAGTTTTAAACGGTCTGAGGCTTTGATTTTAAGGTTGAGTGACGTATCTTCCACTGTATTTTCGTTGTAGTTCCAGCGGCTGCGATAGAAAAATGGTGTTTCCGGACTGACACCCAGGGCGACACCTGAAGTGACATAACCATTATCAGTCGTCAGAGGACGACCTGAAGCTGCATCATCCCGCCAGTTTTGTGAAGATCCCATAAAACCCCGGAAGCCTTGAGCAGCCTGACCTATTTGTCGTTCATTCCACTCAAGCGAGGCATCGGAATTAATATGTTCTAAAGTGGCGACTATGGTGTCATCGGTGTTGGCCCACTGCAAAGAAGAGGTAAAGCCTGTGCGCTCTCTGTCGTTGTCTGCAGTACTCATATGAATGGCGACAGGCACATGCCAGATACTACCGGCAGGCTGGCCGGGCAGGGCTGGACCATCGACAGGTGAACTCGGGTCTACACCTGTAATGCCGCCCCACTGGTCTGTGGTCGGGATAAAAGAGTCGCCACGGGAATGGAAGTTACCTAAACCTACGCCATCACCACGGGATTTATATTCTGATTGGGACGCAGCGATCAGGAAACCAAACTTACCCGCTTTGGTTTGCCAGCTATCAGAGAAAAGACCAGAAAATGAAGGGGTAACTTCTTCACGGAAATCGCCGTAGTTTGCTTTGGTACTAAAGGCCATTACTCTTTTGTCAGAATCAAAGGGTTTGCGGGTCACAAGATTGACGGTGCCAGCTATGCCACCTGAGATCAGGTCGGCAGTCTGATTTTTCACTACTTCGACTGATCCCAGTAGTTCTGCCGGAAAGTCTTCATAGCTCAGCCCCCCCCAGGGATTCGCACTAAAAGCTCCCCGACCATTCACCTCAGAGCGAACTCTATCTAAGCCTCGAACCAACACACCTGTCCCTTCATCGGCATAGTGTTTAGGGTCGTCAGAAGAGGCAAAACGTTCAATGGTGACGCCCGGTACCCGTTGTAGGGCTTCGGTAACAGACTTATCCGGCAGAGCGCCAATGTCAGTTGCTGTGATCACATCCTTAACAGTGTCAGCTAAACGCTTCAGATCCTGAGCCGACATGATGCTGCCACGAATGCCTTTAACTTCTATAACTTCGACGGATTCAGCTTTATTTTTATCAATGACACCGCTGTCATTTTTTGGCAAATCTTGTGCGAATAGCCATGTTGGGCTCATCCCCAACAAAGCGGCCGAAACAGCCAAACTCAATCTGGCCTTTGTTGTGCGCTGGATATGATAGTTAGTGTTGTGTAATTCAGACATAGTTTAAGTCTCTTCTGTTCTTGTTTTAGTCCATGCAAACTGCCAGTCATACCTCTGCTGACATCGTCATGAGATCATGTCTCTGCTGTTCCTGCTCAAAGCTGTCATTACTACCATATATGCCAAGCTCTAATGTTACTTTGTACCATGATGATTAAAAAGTAAACATGAAAAGGTGAAAAAATAACTTCAATTAGTAGAGTTAAGAGTTAGGTTATTGTTTTTACTCTATAGTTTTCATGTTACCAAGTAACAATAAAGTAGTGAGTATGAGACTTTGTCTCTTGATAAACGGCAGTTTCTGCTGGTCAAGCTTCCTGTAATTTGAGTTCCGCCTGTGTTTTTTACGGACCTATAGTGCTAATGAGCTTTGATGGCGAAGAGGGAAAGTGTCGGCTAAATTTTAATCGACAAAAGAGTGAAAGCAGTTCAGCATTCTTTCCTTTTGCTATTGCCACTACCTGATACAGTAAATGAAACTATTCAGGCTAGTGAAGCTGGATTCTGCTGACGTAAAGCCGATTGACTAGCGCAACACAACCAGCTAAAGCAGGGATAAGGTTAGTATTCTCCTACTGAGTCAAGTATAATGCGCGGCCATTTTTGGCAGGCAAAACCGAGTGAACCAACAGATGCAAACGAATCAGGCCCATTTAAGAAAATCCGCAGCAGTGGACCGCATGGCGGCTGAGCGGGGACTATTTTCTTATCCAAAATACTGGGCTGAGTCCTTTGGTACAGCGCCGTTTTTGCCTATGAGCAGAGCCGAGATGAAACAACTGGGCTGGGATAGCTGCGATATTATTCTGGTGGTCGGCGATGCGTACGTCGATCACCCCAGCTTTGGTATGGCTGTTGTGGGTCGTATGCTGGAGAGCCAGGGCTTTCGTGTCGGCATAATTGCCCAGCCTGATTGGTCGTCTAAAGATGCTTTTATGGCACTTGGCAAACCTAACCTGTTTTTTGGTGTCTCTGCCGGCAATATGGATTCGATGATTAACCGCTACACAGCGGATAAAAAATTGCGCCATGACGACGCCTATACGCCAGGCAATGAAGGTGGTAAAAGGCCTGATCGTGCTGTGATCGTCTATTCACAGCGCTGTAAAGAAGCCTATAAAGATGTGCCTGTGATCATAGGTGGTATTGAGGCCAGCCTGCGCCGTATTGCCCATTATGATTACTGGCAGGAAAAAGTTCGTCGCTCCATTATTTTTGATGCCAAAGCTGAACTGTTGATCTACGGCAACGCCGAGCGCCCTCTGGTTGAGGTGGCGCACCGTATTGCCAATGGCGAAGATGTCAATACATTACACGATATCCGTGGTACAGCTGTCATTCGTAAAGAGCCTTTACCGGGTTGGCGTGGTGTTGATTCCACTGCTATTGATAAAGTTGGTAAAATTGACCCTGTACCTAATCCATACGGTGCTGACGACGTGGGTTGTGGTACCTTTTCTGAATTTGCCCAGCAAGGTATAGATTTAAGCAAAGCGCCTGAAGTGGAAGCCAAGCCTATACTGGTGCAGCCGCCACGGCAAAAGCCCTGGGAAAAAACCTATGTCAAACTGCCAGCTTTTGAGCAGGTGAGTGTTAACAAGCCGCTTTATGCCCATGCTTCACGAATTTTGCACCAGGAGACCAACCCTGGTTGTGCCCGCGCTATTTTCCAGCGCCATGGTGACCGTTATTTATGGGTGAATCCGCCAGCTTTTCCATTAACGACGGAAGAGATGGATGGTGTGTTTGGCTTGCCTTATCAGCGTGTACCACACCCTGTCTATGGCAAGGCCAAAATTCCTGCTTATGAGATGATCAAAACCTCGGTCAATATCATGCGGGGTTGTTTTGGTGGCTGTTCGTTTTGCTCTATTACCGAGCACGAAGGCCGCGTGATCCAAAGCCGTTCTCAGGAATCTATTTTAAAAGAGATTAAAGAAATTCGTGACAAAGTGCCGGGTTTTACCGGCGTGATCTCGGATTTAGGTGGCCCAACCGCCAATATGTATCGCTTGCGCTGTAAGAATCCAAAAGCGGAGCAAACCTGTCGCCGGCCTTCTTGTGTTTATCCGACCATTTGCGAGCATATGGACACTGATCAAAGTCCGACTGTGGATTTATACCGAGCGGCACGCAAAGTGGATGGTATTAAGAAGATTCTGGTCGCATCCGGTGTACGCTATGACTTAGCTGTTGAAGATCCAAACTATGTCAAAGAGTTGGTGCAGCACCACGTAGGTGGTTATTTAAAAATAGCTCCAGAGCACACAGAAACAGGCCCATTGTCGAAGATGATGAAACCTGGCATGGGCGCTTATGACAAGTTCAAAGAAATGTTTGACCGCTTCAGCCGTGAGGCGGGTAAAGAGCAGTACCTGATCCCGTATTTTATTTCAGCGCATCCTGGCACCACGGATCGCGATATGGTGAATCTGGCACTCTGGCTAAAAGAGCGTGACTTTAAACTGGATCAGGTGCAGAACTTCTACCCAAGCCCTATGGCGAATGCGACCACCATCTATCACACCGAGATGAACTCGCTGAAAAATATCAAAGGCAATACCGAAGTGGTGCCTGTGCCCAAAGGGGAGCGCCAGCGCCGCTTGCACAAAGCCTTGTTGCGGTACCATGATCCAAAAGGCTGGCCTATGATCCGCGAAGCTTTGGTCAAAATGGGGTTAAAACACCTGATTGGCCGGGGCAAAGGCTGTCTGGTACCGGAAGAGGGCAAAGAAGAACTCTTCCTGCGTGGCACCAAAGTACCGGGTAAAAAACCAGGTCAGGTAGCGCTCACCCGCCATACAGGGGTCAATCCTGCTGCCAAAGCCGTAGAGAAGATCAAACGCTCATCCGGTAAGCCATCTTTTAGCAAAAAAGCTAAGGCTTAACCTCATGGCGATGACGGC
>NZ_JAIWOI010000032.1 GCF_020217005.1 Rheinheimera sp.
TGTGCTTGAGACTCCACGTTTAGTCTTGCGTGCTTTTACGCTGGATGATGTGGATGCCATGTATCAGCTAATGACAGTGCCTGACGTAATCCGGTATGTCGGCAATAAACCAGCACAGTCGAAACAAGACACGCTGGATTATTTGCAGCAGCATCCGCTGCGGGATTATCAGGTCTATGGCTACGGTCGTTTTGCTTGTGTCTGGAAAGCAACAGGTCAGGTCATAGGTTTTAGTGGCATAAAGTATCTGGAAGAAATTCAGGAAACCGAACTTGGTTATCGTTTTTTGCCAGAGTACTGGGGTAAAGGTTTAGCCACAGAAGCAGGGCATGCCGTGATCCAGTTTGCACAAGGTCTGGGATTAAGCAGGCTGGTTGCAGTAATACATCCAGACAACCAAGGCTCTAAACAGGTTGCCGTCAAGCTGGGTTTTAGTCTGGAAGGTAAAACAGAGTTAGCTTTGATAGCACAGCAAGAATTATTGCTGTTTTCCCGACTTGTCTAAAAAAACATCTTAAAATGGGGTCAGATCAGATTATTTACAAAAATAATCTGATCTGACCCCATTTTAAGATGGTAAACTTTGCCGCCTTTTAAGTGGAGTTGGTATGGCGCTGAAGTTTAGTATCAATTTACAGTCTGTAACTGCACAGTGGATCATTTGTTTGTCTCTGGCTGTATTGGCCATTGTTGCATATCAAATCAAGCCTTGGCTGGCCTTTGCTTTGCTGCCTGAGCCTATTACCCAATCACAATTAAAGCAAGCGAACGACTTTGAAGCAAAAAATCCGGAAGCGGCCAAAGTGCTTGACGCCTATTTAGGGATCCGGGCTTTAATGGCGAAAGAACAAAGTCTGGTAGAGCAATACAGCCTTTGGGACGATCAAGAAAGAGATGAAGGTTGGGCTGAGGCAACCGAATATCTGCTTGCGCATCTGGCAGTGACTACAACGAATAATGAATTGCGTATTCTTGACAGTGAATGCCGTAATACTCTGTGTCAGGTCAAGCTGATGGCGCCAACACCTTTGACCAAAGACTTTACGGCTAAAATTCTCGATTATGCCAAAGTGCTCAAAGCCGGTGAGCTGGAATATGCTGATCTGGAAACTTTACCTGGCGCAGTATTGTTAAAACTTAAAGCGAATAAAAAGTATAAGTTTGACGACACCACCAACGCAGAGTTATGGCCGGAACAACGGAAGCAGTGGGAACAGGAGCTGAAAACATGGTACACAAAATAAAATATCCGGCGGTTTTTCTGCTGGTTTATCTGATCTGTGCTTTAGTTGATTTTGGTACTACCTATTACCGTCAGGCAAAAATTCCTGCTACAGAACATAGCAGTGACGAATTATCAGAGTCTATGCAATTACTAATGCAACACCACAGGTTGACGGGGGCAGAGTTGTCTCAGGCAATCAGCGATGTACAACAGCAAAAAAAGCGTTATCTGGATTAGTACTCAGTGTCAGACTTTTGTACTTAATTTGACCGATAGCATACTCAAAGCTCCATACAAGATCTCATCGTTAAACAGGCTGATTTCATCTCCATCCAGCCCGGTACCCAGCACGTAAAGTAAAGGTAAAAAGTGATCAGGGTGGGGGACAGCCAACCTGGCCGCTTCACCTATGTTCTGATACTGCGCCAGGCCTTTTAGGTTATTTTCTAATAATAACTCTTTGATTTTATAATTAAATTGTTCAGCCCACAAAGGCGGTTGAGTGCTTTGCCAATCCAGCATTCGAAGGTTATGTACCACATTGCCTGATCCTATGATCATCACGCCTTGTTGTCGGAGCGAAGCCAGCTTTTTTGCAAGTTGTAGGTGCTCAAGCGGTGTTAAATTTTGATCCAGACTCAGTTGCACCACTGGCACATCTGCATTTGGAAACATATGAATCAGTACCGACCAGGCTCCATGATCCAGGCCCCAGTTCATATTCAGTTGAACCTCCGCCGGAGCCAATAAGCTTTTAATCTGAGTGGCAAGTTCAGGACAGCCTTGAGCAGGGTATTGAATTTGATATAAGTCTGCAGGAAAGCCATAAAAATCGTGAATAGTCCTGGGGAAGTTCATAGCCGTCACTGCGGTGCCATGGGTATACCAGTGAGCTGATATCATCAGAATAGCCCTGGGTTTGCTGCCCTGTAGCATTGACTGCCACTGTTGCGTTTGAGCATTATGCTCTAATGCATTCATAGGGCTGCCATGACCAATAAAATATGCGGTTTCAATTGACATTGTCAGTCTCCTGCACTGGAAAGAGACAGTGTATAACCAAAACATTCGACTGAATATGGCTAAAAGTACTAATAAATTTTCGAAAAATTAGACTGGTTGCTTGGTGTCGACAACCCGATCCTGATAAAGCACTACCTTGTTACGGCCCGTTTTCTTGCCTTGGTATAGGGCAATATCCGCAGCAGATTGCCAGCGGTTTAGTTCGAGGTGTAAATCATTTAATTGCGCCAGCCCCAAAGTGGCAGTTACAGTAATAAGTTGATTTTGATACTGAATATCCATTTGCATCAGACATTGTCGGAGTTCCTCGCACACAACCAGTGCCCCCGGCGCTGTAGTTTCTGGTAACAACAAAATGAATTCCTCGCCACCCCAGCGCGCCAAAACGTCACGTTGTCTTAAACGTTGCGATAAACTTTGCGCCACTTTGGTCAAGACTACGTCTCCGGCATCATGGCCAAAGGTATCATTAATAGTTTTGAAGTGATCAATGTCTAACAGCACAAGAGTGAATGGAGCTTGTTGCCGTATGGCTTGTCGCTGTAACAGCTCAAACTGTTCAGAAAATGCCAGTCGATTTGGCAGTTTGGTCAAAAAGTCAGTGCGGGCTTGTTGATTAAGAGCCAGATTGGCTTGTTCTAAATCCGAAGTTCGTTGTTGCACCAACTGATTTAGCCTGATGTTTTGTTGCTGCAAAGCGCGGGTACGTAGCTGCCACACCAACCAAATCGCTAATAGGGTAATAAGAGAGATAAATAGCCAAAGTCTTTTGTCCTGCCATAAAGGGGCGGGGATCACAAAATTCAACCTGGCTGTGCTTCTTGTTGAGTGTTCCATGCTGTTTCTGACTTCAAACTGATACGAGCCTGCAGGTAGCCGATTGAAGGTTACATGATTCTGGTGGCCTAAAAAAATCCAGCCCTGATCAGAGCCAGAGAATCTGTATTCGTATTGATGCCCTTCGGTGAAGTAATACTCCAGAAAGCTAAACTGGATATTAATTTCTCTGGTATTCACGGGCAAAAGTAGCGGTTTTTGCTCTGAACTTTGTGGGTCCAACCAAATCTTCTGGTCTGCTTTAAGTTTGCTAACAACCATTTGCGCGTCAAATCGGTAATCTTCTATTTCGCTTGGGGTAAAGTGGTACAAGCCTGCCGCTGTACCCAACCAGAACTGACCAGAAGCATTGCGGTTTAGCGCTCTGGTTTCCAGTAATAAGGCATTAATGTTTGCTTTATCAGCAAAGAATCTGAACGTCTTGGTCGCTAAATCCAGTTCTGCCAGTCCTCTTTTTGTGCTGACCCAGACTGAACCAGGTTCCTGCGCATTAATTGCGACGACTCTGTTATCGGGCAAGCCATGGGCCACCTGATAGAGCTCTGTCTGGTTGCGCTTTAAGTCCATGAAAAACAAACCCTGATTGGTACATACCCAAAATTGGTGTTCGTTGACTTTTTCCAGACAAAGCAAGATATCGCTTGGAAGTTGCGGCAGACTATCTGCACCGCTGTGATAGCGGTTGAGCAAACCCGTAGTACGGCTTAGTTGGTACAAACCGCTAAAGCGTGTGACCATCCAGATGCTATCCGCCTCATCGCTAAGTATACTGATTACAGCATCACCAGGTTGCGACGTGATAGTGAAATGTTCAAGCAGACCTTCGGGATTTTGTTGAGGCCATTTAACTAAACCTTTTTCCCAGATGCCAAGCCACAGCGAACCATCAGGATCCGCAGCGACAGAAGTTATACCTGCTAACTGACGCACTGAGGCCGGAAGATCTTTTTGGCTGAATTCTTGCCCGTCCGCCTGTGATTTGAAGAGTCCAAGGTCTGTCGCTGCCCACAATTGTCCATACGGATCCCTGGTGACCGCCTGAATTTGATTATGAGGTCTATGAGTGGGTAAGTTGTACTCCCGCCAGATCTGAGTGTTGATATCGTAGCTGACCAAATCATGGTCTACCCCAAGCCAGATCTTGTCGTCTATCATGCTTTGACTATAGATACGCCTTAAGGTAGTTTCCGCCATACCAACGTTGCGGGGAAAAGGTACAGCGGCAAAGTTTTGTGGCAAAGGATTCATTTTATAGATCCCCCTGTTACGACTTGCTACCCAAATGACCCCGGTATGATCTTTGAAAAATTTACGGATGTCTGCTGTTTGCAGAGAGTGCTCCGGTTTTGCAGAGGTGGGGTGTTCCGTTGTGACACTATATAAACCGGCGCTACTGCCGATCCATAGCAGGCCTGGCTCGGGTTGAAACAAGGTATTAATCACACCGAATTCTGCAGGGTATCTGTTGGTGACTGTGCCCGTTTCGAAACTAAAGAAAAATAGCCCAAGTTGAGTGCCCAGCCATAAGCCCTGGTCGACCAGTAACAAGGTACGGATTTCTGCCGGATTTACGCTGACATCCTGCGCGGACAGAGGAGGGAGAGGTTTGTATTGTAACTGTTGCAAATCCTCAGACAAACTATACAAGCCTCTGGATGTGGCCAGCCAAAGTATTCCATCGGCTGCCTGGGTCATTTGCCAAACCCGCAGTTCCTGTAACGCCTCAACTTTGTGTAGTGTGCTCAGATCCGTGGCGTGCACATAACGTAACCCTTCGACTGTACCTATCCATATGCGATGCTGCGAATCTTCGAAAAAGCTTTGAGCCCGGTCTGATGGCAACTGTAGTGGTAATGCCGCTTTGCTGTGATAACGAGCTGCTATGTTGTATTGTTGGTCCAATAAGGTGACGCCTTGTCCCCAGGTACTAACCCAAAGCCGTTGTTGGCTGTCTAGCAGTAGCTGATTGACGTTGGCCATTCCAGGTTGATGTTCTGACTCCGGTAGTATTCTCCAGCGACTGAGCTCATAGCCGTCAAAGCGTTGCAATCCATCCAACTCACTGGCAAACCAGATATAACCTTTATGATCTTGTTTGACGTCATAACTAATTAATGGCGCGTCTGCATGCTGTTGTGCAAGAGCAGAGAATTGCATGGACGCTAAAGCGGAGCATGAGAACAGCACCAGCAAAGAAGACAGTAGACAACAAAACAGAACTGGACTCATAGTAGGAAAAGCCTCGATAAAACAAGTAAATGGGCTTAAATGCTTTTAGCTTGTCAGATCCTAGCAGTCAAAACCTCAGAAGCAAAGTTCGCTTAGTTAAATTGCAGTTATTGTCGAAAAGAAAAACCGGCCTAAGCCGGTTTTATCAAAAGCAGGGAATGGCACTGCAGATGTTTAACTGGGACCATTAGTTTTTCGGACTAAAAAACCAGGGTGCCCGTTGTTTTTTCTCAGGATATAGCTGGTTCATGGACTCCGCGTCATACAAACGGCCGTTGACCATGCTGTACTTCACTTTGTCCGTGTCCATAATATTCTTCAATGGATCGGCATCAAGGATAATCAAGTCGGCCAGTTTGCCCGCTTTAATTGAACCTAGCTGATGATCCATACCAAAGGTCTTCGCCGGGTTGAGAGTGGCTGTTCTTAGTGCTTCCAGCGGGCTCATGCCGCCTTGGGCAAACATCCAGATCTCCCAGTGCGCACCTAAACTTTCACGTTGACCATGAGCACCAATGTTAGTGACCACACCTAAATCCGATAACTCTTTGGCCATTTTGGCGATAGAGATATGGTTATAGTGGTGATCCGGCGCTTTAGGACGACGCATGCTGCGTGGCCGCAGTTCATCGGCCGGTACATACTGGCTTAAACGCGGATGTTTCCAGACATCCGTTTTATCGTACCAGTAGTTTTCACCAAAAATGCCGCCATAGGCCACTATCAGGGTCGGCGTATAGGCCGTATTACTTTGTTGCCACAGCTGTTTCACGTCGTCATACAGCACAGCCGCAGGTAAAGAGTGCTCCAGCGTAGTATGACCATCTACCACCATGCTCAGGTTATGTTGCAGCAATGAGCCGCCTTCAGGCACTACCAGCATTTCCAGCTCACGAGCCGCTTCAATCACCTGCTGGCGCTGATTACGACGTGGCTGGTTGTAGCTTTTCACCGAAAAGGCGCCGACTTTTTTCAGCCGCTCTAAGTGAAATTTCGCATCATCCAGGCTGTCGATATGGGAGGTGTAGCCTGCGCCATAAGCACCGTACAAAATAGTACCGGTGGAGAAGATACGTGGGCCCACTGTGATACCGGCTTTTTGCAATTCACTGGCAGTGAAGATTTCCTGCGTGTCGTTCGACGGATCGTGGATAGAAGTGACCCCCAAAGCAAGGCTTGCGTAGTTGGCATAGTTTTGTTGTGGGATCAGCTGATTGACACCCTGAGCGCCGTGGGCGTGGGCATCAAATAAACCTGGCATTAAGGTTTTGCCTGTGATGTCGATGACTTCGGCGCCTGTCGGCACTTTGACGTCAGCCTTAGTGCCCACAGCTTTGATTTTATTGCCTTCGACCAGCACTACCGCATCCTGCAGCACGGTATCGCCTTCCATGGTAATCACCTGACCACCAACAAAAGCGATTTGGCCTTGGGGTTTATCCATAGGCACAGTAAAGCCGATGTTGCTGCCGTTTTTGGCATCGACTTTCACTTTGCTGTTTACATCAAACAAACCAGCAATACTGTGATGATACAGCTCTGGCCCTAAGTGCCAATACAAGCTGCTGCTGTCGGATGTCCAGCTGATATCTGTACCAGCTTTGACGGACAATTGTTTGACCGGGAATTGGGTATCTGAACCGCTGATATCAATCACAGCACCACGCTCTGCAAAAGGCGTAACATAAACTTTAAAGCGATCAACAAAAGCTAAGTATTTGCCGTCCGGCGACAGTTTAAATTCGGTGCCGTACTTCGCTGTGTATAAAGGACGTTGCTGCTCTGTGGCCACATCTATGCTGAGCAGTGTTGGAGATTCGCCGTAATCCTGGGCAAAGACTCTGGTATTGTCTTTGCCAAACATAGGGGCGTAACCGTTGCGGCTGAGAAGTTTAGGTTTGTCTGCACCGCTAACGCTCACCGCATAAAGGCCGGTATTGAGGGACCATTTTTTATCCAGCAAAGAGCCTGCACCAGACTTGCGATACACCACGGTACGACCATCCGGGCTGAAAGTCGGCTCGACGTATTTACCCGCTTCTGGCGTTAAATCACGGCTTTGGCCTGTGGTTAAATCCAGAAGTTTGACCCGGCCTTGTGCTGTGTCATGCCAGCTGACATAAACCAGCTTGCTGCCATCACGCGAGAACTGCGGGTAAAACTCAAAATGTTCGTTCTGGCTGGTCAGGCGTTTGGCTGAACCTGATTTTAAGTCTTTGATATACAAATGACCCAAAGCCGAATACACGGCTTTTTTACCGTCAGGCGACATATGCAGGTTGCCCAGCACCTTCACATCCAACTGGTCTTTGTCTAAATCCTGCTTAAATTTAACCGCCTGCTGAATGGTTTTGCTGCGCTCAACAGAGAACGGGATTTGAGTTTTGGTTTTGCTGGCGATATCCAGGCTGTTGATTTTACCACCGGCCCAATACACTAGCTTTTTATTATCCGGTGTCCAGCTTAAGGTTGGATAAACCCCATGAATAGCCCAGGTTTCCTGCATATCGCGGTCTAGTTGGTTATCCAGTTGGATATGCTCGCCACTTTCTAAATCATATAAATACAAGGTGGTCTGGAAATCTACACGACGGATATAAGCTAAATATTTACCATCGGATGACGGCGTAGGGCGGATAGCGCCACCAGCGCCTTGCAGCAACACATCAATTTTTCCAGTCTCGCGTTCAAAGCGTTTAATCACATAAATGCCTTGTTCTGAGTCTTTGCTGTAGTGGAATGTTTTGCCTGGTGTATCGTCCTGCGAGAAATAAATATATTTACCGTCCGGAGAAAACGCGGGTTCACCTAAATCTTTTTCATCATTGGCTTTGGCTGTGAGCATCACACCAGCACCACCAGATTTATGGTATTGCCATACTTCGCCTGCACCTAATGAACGTCCGGCAGTAAAGTGTTTACGGGCGACAATAAACTCGCCATCCGGACTCCAGGCTGGACTATTGAGCAAACGGAACGTCTCTTCCGTCACTGCTTTTGGCTCTGAACCATCGGCTTTCATCACCCAAATATTATCGCCGCCGCCTTGATCGCTGGTAAAAGCAATGTATTTGCCATCAGGGCTGAATACCGGCTGCATTTGCCAGCCGATATCAGAGGTTAAAACTTTGGCTTTGCCACCGCTGATCGGCATAGTGTAAATATCACCCAATAAATCAAAGGCGATGGTTTTACCGTCAGGACTAACACTGACATTCATCCAGGTGCCTTGCTGCACTTTTATCTTGATGTCAGTGAATTTTCCTGCGGGCTTGTCGACATTCCAGCTTGGTTTTTTATCATCAGCCGCCATCGCCAAAGTGGAGCATAAAGCCAGGGCTAACAGACTGTAGTTATAGTTTTTCATCAGTGGACCTCGTGTTGTTTGAGCCTACGCTGCCATAAAGCCAAAGCAGGGTAAAGCTTCAGAGGCAAAACTGCGGTTAAAAGCACGGCATTTCAGACTGATCACTTGAGTTTGGTTGTAAAACTTTGGCCTGAATCAAAAAGTGGTTACACTGGAGTAAGTTAGAATAAAAGCCGGAGCTGAAGTGGACTCTCCTTGTGTGGCCTGTTGCAGGCTGAATGAAGATAAGATTTGTGTCGGTTGTTACCGTCATATGGACGAGATTGTCGACTGGCGTAAAAAAACGCCTGAACAGTATCAACAAATTTCGCTAAATATCCAACAACGTAAAGCCGTCGCCCGCAGTTTAGGCGCAACAGTGCCAATGACCGAAGCAGAGTGGAAAGCTGCACGGGCGCGCAATGCTGAAAAATTAGTGTCCGGAGGTGCTGTATGATGCTGGACCCCGCCTGGTTTGATATCAGTCCATTATCCTGGCACGCCATAGGTGTTACGGTCTTAACCGGCACTGTCGTCGGTTTGGAGCGGCAGTTGAGGGGGAAACCTGCCGGGATACGAACTTCAATTCTGATCACTTTGGGCACCTATTTGTTTGTCGCTTTGTCTCTGCCTTTGGGTCATGCGGTGCTCGATGCCAATCGTATAGTGGGTAACGTGGTGACAGATCCAAGTCGTATCATAGGTCAGGTGGTGACGGGCATTGGTTTTCTTGGCGCAGGTGTGATGCTGACCCGCGAAGGTATTGTCGTAGGCGTCACTTCGGCGGCCACTATTTGGGTGTTGGCCGCTATAGGTGTTGCTACTGGTTTAGGCCATTATCAGGTCGCAATATGGTTGTCGGTCATAGTAGTAGCTGTGTTAACTGGTGTGGATATGCTGGAAAATGCCAGCAGTGCGTTACGCCGCGGAGTGCACAGAACGGCGAAAGACTGGGTGATCCGTAAGTCAGAAAAAGAAACTAAAACCATAGAGCCTTCGCAGGGGCAGTAAGAGCAAAAGGATTTATATGTTGTTAGAAGCAGTCTGGATAGGTTTTGCTTTTAGTGCAGGTTTACTGGTGCGCTTAATTGGCTTACCTCCGTTAATTGGCTATCTGGCGGCCGGCTTTATGATCACAGCAACAGCCACAGACCTGAATTTGCCCAAAGAAGGCAATGCTATTATTGCCCATGTCGCGCATTTAGGCGTGTTGTTGTTGCTATTTACTGTCGGCTTAAAGCTCAATATCCGCAGTTTAGGCAAGACCGAAGTTTTGGGCGGCAGTCTGGCCCACTTTGCCAGTTCAGCGCTGCTTTACACTCCTATAATTTATCTGACCT
>NZ_JAIWOI010000033.1 GCF_020217005.1 Rheinheimera sp.
TCGAATCCAATTGGTATTACGCTCTGATGCTCTCTGCGGCTTTGGCATTTTCCAGTACTGTACTGGCGGCCAAAGTACTGGAAGGCAAAAGAGAGATCCGGGCTTTCCATGGTCGGGTTGCGATTGGCATTTTGGTTATGCAGGATTTAATCGCCATGGCGCTGCTGAGTTTCACTCAGGGTATTACGCCATCGCCCTGGGCTTTGCTGGTGCTGCTGGTGCCTTTGTTACGGCCACTACTGTATAAATTGATGGATTTAACGGGTCATGACGACCTTCAGATATTGTTTGGTGTGTTGTTAGCTGTAGTTTTAGGCGGCTCAGGTTTTCACGCTGTAGGTTTAAGCAGTGAATTGGGAGCTTTGGTATTTGGCGCCTTGTTGGCTGGTCACAATAGAGCAGGGGAGTTGTCTAAGACTTTATGGGGCTTAAAAGAGTTTTTCCTGGTCGGTTTTTTCCTGAAAATAGGCCTTGGGGGCTTACCTGATCAGCAAGCATGGCTTTTCGCCGCTTTGATGACGGCCTTGTTGCCTTTTAAAGCCATACTGTTTTTCGCTCTTTTGGTCATGTTTCGATTAAGGGCGCGCAGTGCTTTTCTCTCTGGTCTGGCTTTGAGTAATTATAGTGAATTTGCGCTTATTGTTGCGGCTAGTGTAATGCCACAATTTCTAATTCCGCTGGCGTTAACTGTGGCTTTGTCTTTTGTCGTATCAGCGCCTCTAAACCGCTTCGCTCACCCTTTGTATGAACGTTTGGCGCATCGGCTTATTCCATATGAGCGAGATATTCATCACCCGGATGAACAGCCTGTGTCTTTAGGTGATGCTGAGGTACTGATTATGGGGATGGGCCGCACTGGCTCTGCCGCCTATCAATATCTGGAACATAAGTGTCATTTGGTAGCACTGGATTCGGATCCGGCCAAAGTGGCTGAACATCAGGAAAAAGGCAACAATGTGTTGTTTGCCGACGCAGAAGACCAAGTATTCTGGCAAGGCTTAAAACTGGTTGGGATCAAGGCTGTAGTGCTTTGCTTAAATGATGTCGAAGCCAAAGTCATAGCGACTAAAAAACTTCGGCAAGCAGGGTTCGGTGGCTTGATCGTATCGCACAGTATGCACAAAGATGAGGCCGCTGCTATTTTGGACGCTGGTGCTGACCATACATACCTGACGATGTCCGAGGCCGGTGTAGGTTTGGGGGAAAGGGTGCGTCAGCATATTACGCTTTAACTTTTTAGCGGGGCACCGCAGTGCCCCTTCTAGTTAAGAACTGAGTTTTAGCCCGACAATGCCCAATAAAATCAACCCAATACTTATTAAACGTCCTGCAGTTGCTGGCTCACCTAACAGGTAAATTCCGACTATCACAGTGCCGACCGCACCTATGCCTGTCCAGACCGCATAGGCTGTGCCTACGGGTAAATCCCGCATCGCAAGCCCAAGCATGCTGATACTCAACACCATAGCGCCAAGAGTCCAGACCGATGGCCAGAGTTTGGTAAAACCTTCAGTGTATTTTAAACCCACAGCCCAACCGACTTCCAATAAGCCAGCCACAACAAGCAATAACCAGTTCATAAGGTATTCCTGTGTTTGAAGTAGGGGTCGTCCCCGGTATTAAGATGCGCTATCAGGTCGTCCAGATAGGCCATAGTAGAACAGCGCCGCCATGTTAACCATGAGGGCGCTTGATGGCAAGCTTTAGGCTGAACTCTAGTCGAGAGTTCCCGCTGCTAGTTGTAAATCTTCAGTGGTCCGCAGTGCTACAGGTAAGCAAATCCTCAATGCATTGACCACCATATCAACCGGCATTGAAGCGACAGCTTTGCCAACGGCTTGCTCCGGTGCATAGGGGATATGTAAAAAACCAGCCCTTACTTTGGGCTTGTCTTTTAACAGGTGCATCAGCGCATAAAATACCGTGTTGCAGACATAGGTCCCGGCTGTGTAGGACACTGCTGCGGGGATGCCTTGTTGCTTCAGACTGTTGACCATAGCTTTGATGGGTAAGGTCGTGAAGTAGGCTGTAGGACCTTCTGTCACTACTAATTTGTCTATAGGTTGCTGGCCGGCATTATCAGCGATACGGGCATCGATAAAATTAATAGCCACTTTTTCAAAACAAAGTTCAGTGCGGCCACCCGCCTGACCCAGAGCCAACACCAGCACAGGCTTTAATTCATCAATGGCAGTTTTAAGTTCCTGCTGGCTTTTTTCAAACACACAAGACAGTTGCCGGCTGACAATCCGCACTTCATGGTCTAGTTGATAACCATCCAATTGCTGCGCGGCCAACCAGGAAGGATTGCTTTGTTCGCCACCAAAAGGCTCAAAGCCAGTCAGTAAAATGGTTTGCATTTATGCTCCGCTTAAAACATTAACAAATACATCAGCACTATATTCACACCAAGCAGTACTAAAGCCGTTGGCGCCTGAGCCTTTATCACGGCGTTTTTGTCCGGCAACTCCAGAAGTGCAGCCGGCACTATATTAAAGTTTGCTGCCATAGGCGTCAGCAAAGTGCCACAGTAACCACAAAACATGCCGATAGCCGCCATAATGGCAGGATCACCGCCATGCTGCAGTACCAATAACGGAATACCTATTCCAGCGGTGATCACTGGAAAAGCGGCAAAAGCATTACCCATAATCACAGTAAATAAGGCCATACCTATGGCATAACAAGTCACTGCCAGCAGAGGATGGTTTAGATTTAAATACAAAGTCGTCAGTTGTGATACGGTTTCACCTACGCCGGCCTGATTAAACAGCAATCCTAAGGTCGCCAGTAATTGCGGTAATAAAAAAGCCCAGCCTATGGCTTCGATTAAACGCGAAGACTCTTGCAGTGCTTGTTGTGGTTTTTCTTTGGTGAGGTATAAAGCTGCCAGTACTGCACAACATGCCGCTAGGCCCAAAGCCGATAAGGTAGCATTGTTGGGATCCAATAAAGACCAGCCTTCGCCCTGAATATGCACCAGGACCAAAGCAGAAAACACTGTAAGCACAGGGATCATCAAAGCAGGGATAAATAATTTGTTGCCAAGACATTTGACCGAATCCAGCCGTTGTTGCAGATCTAATAGTTGATAGCTGCCGCCTCTAACTCCGCCAAAACCAGCCACTAAGGCCATCAGTACAACCAAAGCGCCAACCAAAGCCGGTGGCATAAAATCGCCAAGCAGAAAGATCAGACCATAACTGAACCAGAACAAAGCGCTGCTGTACCTTTTGTCATTAAAACTAAAAAAGGCGACAGCAAAAAACAGTAAAGCGGCAACGTAATAAAGCACCGTCATACTAATCATGGCGCTGCTCCTGCTGCTTTAGTTCGGTCTTAAGCTGGCGCGCCAGATAAGCATCAAATCTTAATAAGCGGCTGCCATGAATAAGAAAAGCTGCTATGGCTGTAGGAATACCCCAAAGCGCTATATGCAAAGGGTCGGTCTCAATACCGGATTCCCGTAAAAAGGTATGCATTAAAATAATGGCGCCAAAAGCAACAAAAATATCTTCACCGAAAAACAGCCCTATATTGTCGGTCGCAGCCGACATAGCGCGGATTTTGTATTTTATTTTATCCGGCAAGCTTTGATGTTGCTGCTCAAAGGCCGCTTCAGCCATAGGGGAGAGTAAAGGCCGCACCATTTGTGGATGTCCGCCCAGGCTAGTCAGGCCAGCCGCTGCAGTGCTTTCACGCAGCGCCAGATACACCAGTAGCAAACGTCCTGCAGTGGCGGCTTTAATCTGCTGTATCCAGCTTTGGGCTTTTTCGCGCAGACCATGGCGTTCCAACAAACCTATAACTGCCAGAGGTAACAATAGAATCAACGGTAAATTGCGGGTTTTTAAAAAGGCAGTACCCAGAGACTCGAGCCAGGTGTGGATCGGCATCTTTACCGCCATACCAGTGGCAAAAGCAGCTACTGTGACAACCAGCACAGGGTTAAATTTAAATAAAAAACCAAGCATCACAACGGCAATGCCAAGCAAGGGCCAAAGGCTGATATCGTGCATAAATCATCCTGTTATTGTTGTTATTCAATTGTATTGCTACACAAAAACGCAGCACATAGCGAGAGCGAAACGGTAAAAAGCTTCACAAAAGCGATACTTCTGCTTAGAGAATTTTTCTTTCTATACGTCGATGCCAGAACAAAAAAATGATGTGAAATTAGGCCTCTAAGCCGCGCCCCTTCTGATGTTGTATCAAAAGCTCGACTCAGCTAAAAACCCTCGCTATAATGCCGCGTCCTATATAACAGGTCTGGATTGTGTGCGTAAAGACAGAACCCGGACAAGCGAAAAGATGGCGTAGCGAGACGCCCGATTTGATTTTGAGGTAACAAGATGCAAGTTTCTGTTGAGACCACACAGGGTTTAGAACGCCGTTTGACCATTACTGTACCAGCCGCTGCTATCAGCACTGAAGTTGAAAAAGAATTAAGAAACATTGCGAAAAATCGCCGTGTTGACGGTTTCCGTCCAGGTAAAGCTCCTGTAGCTATGATCAAAAAAATGTTTGGTCTGTCTGTATTACAAGACGTAGCTTCACGTCAGATGCAAAACCATTTTTATCAGGCCATCATTGCGAACAAACTGACTCCAGCTGGTGCTCCTACTTTTGCTCCGGGCCAACTGGCTGAAGGTAAAGATTTAGAATTCGCAGCAACCTTCGAAGTCTACCCGGAAGTTCAACTGAACGCTCTGGACAAAATCGAAGTGACTAAGCCAGTGGTTGAAATCACGGCTGACGACTTAGAAACCATGTTAGGCACATTGCGCAAGCAGCATGCTACATGGGCAAAAACTGACGCTGCAGCAGCTTCAGGTGACCGTGTGGTCATCGATTTCGTTGGTTCTATCGATGGTGAAGAGTTTGAAGGCGGCAAAGCCTCTGACTTCACTTTAGAATTAGGCCAAGGCCGCATGATCCCAGGTTTTGAAGACGGTATCATCGGCAAAAAAGCGGGCGAAGAAGTGACTGTTGATGTGACTTTCCCTGCTGAATACCACGCTGAGAACTTAAAAGGTAAGGCTGCTAAATTTGCTGTCACTGTAAAAGCAGTTGAAGCTCAGCAATTACCAGAAGTAAACGACGAGTTCGCTAAGCTGTTCGGTTTAGCTGACGCTACTGTGGATGCGTTAAAAGTTGAAGTGAAGAAAAACATGGAGCGTGAGCTGAACAACAGCATCAAGGCTCGTGTTAAAGATCAGGTGATCAAAGGTTTATTGGCCACTCACGAAGTAGAAGTGCCGCAAGCTCTGATCGACAGCGAAATCGATGTGTTACGTCGTCAGGCATTACAGCGTTTTGGCAACAACCTGGATCCAAAACAATTACCAGAACTGCCAGCAGCTCTGTTCACTGAACAAGCCAAAGATCGCGTGAAAGTTGGTCTGTTGTTAGGTGAAGTGATCAAAGCCAACAAGCTGCAGGTCGAAGATGCCCGCGTTCAGTCTCTGATTGAAACTGTAGCTTCTGCGTATGAAGATCCACAAGAAGTGGTTCAGTACTACAACAGCAACAAAGAACTGTTACAAGGTATGCGCAATGTTGCTTTAGAAGAACAAGCCATTGACCTGGTTCTGACCAAAGCTAAAGTGAAAGAAGAAAAAGCCAAGTTTGATGAGATCATGAATCCACAAGCTGCAAACTAAGATTTGACATCTGTTTGTCAGGCAGTTTTAATGGCTCGAACATCATAGTTCGGGCCATTTTTATTTTATAGCCGTTGTACTTGAAGCAGCATTCCTGATTGTGCGGTGCAATATCAAAGACCAGGCTATATAGGGTCCCCTCTTTTCAATAAAGGAAATCGCATTATGGCATTTGAGCCGAGAATGAATGAGTTAGTGAATGCCTTAGTTCCTATCGTAATTGAACAAACAGCTAAGGGTGAGCGCTCTTTTGACATTTATTCACGTTTATTAAAAGAACGGGTGATTTTTCTGACTGGCCAGGTGGAAGATCATATGGCCAATCTGATAGTCGCCCAGCTGCTATTCTTAGAATCTGAGAACCCGGAAAAAGATATTTATATCTATATCAATTCACCAGGTGGTTCTGTAACTGCCGGTTTGTCTATTTACGACACAATGCAATACATCAAACCAAATATTGCTACAGTCTGCGTAGGCCAGGCCTGCAGCATGGGCGCTTTTTTATTATCTGGTGGTACTAAAGGCAAACGCTACTGTTTACCTAATGCCCGTGTCATGATCCATCAGCCTTTGGGTGGATTCCAGGGCCAGGCTACTGATTTTGAAATTCACGCCCGAGAAATTCTCTATATTAAAGAGAAGTTAAACCGTTTAATGGCTGAGCATTGTGGAAAAACCTATGAACAGGTTTGCAAAGACACAGAGCGTGATAACTTCTTAAGTGCACAACAAGCCTTGGAATATGGCCTAATCGATGCCATATTAACTCAAAGGGATGCAAAGTAAGTTTAATTCAGAGGTGGTGAAGGGCGCGAAGCCGGCCACCTCTATGTAGTGGAAGAGGAAGTTACATGTCTGATCATCGCTCTGATGGCGAGAAAAGCAGCAAGTTGTTGTATTGCTCTTTTTGCGGCAAATCACAACATGAAGTGCGTAAATTGATCGCAGGCCCGCAGGTGTACATCTGTGATGAATGTGTCGACTTGTGCAACGATATTATTCGCGAAGAAATTAAAGATATTTCGCCAAAACGCGACAGCAATAAATTGCCGGTGCCTAAAGAGATCCGTGCTCACCTGGATGACTATGTCATAGGTCAGGAGCATGCGAAAAAAGTTCTGGCTGTAGCTGTCTACAACCACTACAAACGTTTACGCAGCATGCAGAATAAACAGGACGTGGAGCTGAGCAAAAGTAATATTTTGCTGATTGGCCCTACAGGTAGCGGTAAAACTTTGTTGGCCGAAACCTTAGCCCGTTTACTGGATGTGCCTTTTACTATGGCCGATGCCACTACGTTAACTGAAGCCGGTTATGTCGGCGAAGACGTTGAAAACATCATTCAGAAATTACTGCAAAAATGTGATTACGATGTCGAAAAAGCCCAGCGTGGTATTGTCTATATCGATGAAATCGACAAAATTTCACGTAAGTCTGACAATCCATCTATTACCCGCGATGTGTCAGGTGAAGGTGTACAACAAGCACTGCTGAAACTGATTGAAGGTACAGTGGCTTCGGTTCCGCCTCAGGGAGGCCGTAAGCATCCGCAACAGGAGTTTTTGCAGGTGGATACCTCGAAAATTCTATTTATCTGTGGTGGTGCTTTTGCTGGTCTGGATAAAGTCATTGAACAACGTTGTGCTAAAGGTTCAGGCATAGGTTTTGGTGCTGAAGTGCGTGCAACCTCACAAAGCCGGACTCTGACCGAAAGCTTTAAAGATGTGGAACCTGAAGATTTAGTGAAATACGGTTTGATCCCAGAGTTTATTGGTCGTCTGCCAGTGGTAGCGACTTTAACTGAATTGGATTTGGCTGCATTAATGCAAATCTTAAGTGAACCGAAAAACGCACTGGTGAAACAGTTTGGTGCTTTATTCCAGATGGAAGATGTCGAACTGGAGTTCCGTGAAGATGCGCTCAAAGCCATAGCGCAAAAAGCCATGGAACGTAAAACAGGTGCCCGTGGCTTGCGCTCAATAGTCGAAAATGTCTTGCTGGATACCATGTACGATTTACCGTCTATGGAACATGTCAGCAAAGTGGTGATTGACGAGACAGTGATCCGTGGTGAGTCTCAACCCATATTGATCTACGAAACAGTGGAAGCAGCCGCTTCTCAGTAAATAAAAGGGTCTGGCTGATACAAAGGTCAGATCACATTTTCAACAATGAATGTGATCTGACCCCATTTTCCAGACTGCATTTTAGAAGTCCATATTTTTTGCTAACTCATTGAAGTGACATAAACAGCCCCCATATACTGTTGAATCATGTCACCTGCAGTAAATAATTCGAGAGAGATTTCATGACAGTAGCAAAGACTGAACGTTTGCATATGCCAGTATTGGCATTAAGAGACGTGGTCGTTTATCCGCATATGGTGATCCCGCTGTTCGTTGGCCGGGCTAAATCCATCAAATGCCTGGATGCCGCGATGGAAAAAGAGAAACAAATCTTTTTAGTTGCGCAAAAAGACGCCACGCTGGATGACCCTAAAGATACTGATCTGTATCGGGTTGGTACTGTCGCCACTATTTTGCAATTGCTTAAGCTTCCTGACGGCACGGTCAAAGTGTTGGTAGAGGGGGGCAAGCGTGCTCAATTGGTTGAATTTACCGACACAGAAGATACTTTCGCCGCTTATGTTGATTTAATTCCGACACCGGAAATGGACAGCCGCGAGCAGGAAGTGATTTTGCGCTCAGCAGTGAATCAGTTTGAAGGTTATATCAAGCTGAATAAAAAAATTCCACCTGAGGTGCTGACCGCGCTTTCTGGTATTGATGACGCAGCTCGTCTGGCGGATACCATGGCGGCTCATATGCCGTTAAAAGTGGACGACAAGCAGAAGGTGCTGGAAATCATTGATGTGACGGAACGTTTAGAGTTCCTGATGGCGATGATGGAAAGTGAAATCGACATTCTGCAGGTAGAACGCCGTATACGCAGCCGCGTCAAAAAGCAGATGGAGAAAAGCCAGCGCGAGTATTACCTGAATGAGCAAATGAAAGCCATTCAGCGTGAACTGGGCGAACTGGAAGATACACCGGATGAGTTTGAAACCCTGTCGAAGAAAATCGAACAGGCGCAAATGCCGGATGAAGCCCGCACTAAAGCGACAGCTGAACTACAAAAGTTAAAAATGATGTCACCTATGTCGGCAGAAGCGACAGTGGTGCGCAGTTATATCGACTGGCTGACCAATGTGCCCTGGAAAAAACGCAGCAAGGTGAAAAAGGACCTGGCTGGCGCAGAACGTATTCTGGACTCAGACCACTATGGTCTGGATAAAGTCAAAGAACGTATTCTGGAATATCTGGCCGTGCAACAGCGTGTCAATAAATTAAAAGGCCCGATTTTATGTTTGGTAGGACCACCAGGCGTAGGTAAGACCTCACTGGGTCAGTCTGTGGCTAAAGCAACAGGCCGCAAATACGTGCGTATGGCCTTAGGTGGGGTGCGTGATGAAGCGGAAATCCGTGGACACAGACGTACCTATATCGGCTCTATGCCGGGCAAAATTATCCAGAAAATGGCCAAAGTTGGAGTGCGTAACCCACTGTTCCTGCTGGATGAAATTGACAAGATGGCGTCGGATTTCCGTGGTGATCCTGCGGCGGCTTTGCTGGAGGTGTTAGATCCTGAGCAAAACACAGCCTTCTCTGATCACTATCTGGAAGTGGACTACGATTTATCTGACGTGATGTTTTTTGCTACATCCAACAGCTTAAATATTCCGGCTGCTTTGCTGGATCGGATGGAAGTGATTCGTCTGGCGGGCTACACCGAAGATGAAAAGCTGAATATTTCCAAGCAGCATCTGATCAACAAACAAATAGAACGCAATGGCTTAAAACCTCACGAAATTGAGATTGAAGATAGCGCTATTATTGGCATTATCCGCTACTACACTCGTGAAGCTGGTGTTCGTAGCCTGGAGCGTGAAATCTCCAAGCTATGCCGCAAAGCAGTGAAAAACATTCTGTTGGACAAAAACCTGAAGAAAGTGGTGATCAACCAGGACAATCTGGAAGAGTTCCTGGGCGTACAGCGTCACGATTACGGTAAAGCGGAAGACAGTAACCGTATCGGTCAGGTCACTGGCTTAGCCTGGACTTCTGTCGGCGGTGACTTGCTGACTATTGAAGCCGCTGCAGTGGTAGGTAAAGGCAAACTGACGTACACAGGCTCTTTGGGCGATGTAATGAAAGAGTCCATTCAGGCCGCCATGACGGTCGTTCGTAGTCGTGCTGAGAAGCTGCGTATTAACGAAGACTTTTATGAAAAACGTGACATTCATGTGCACGTGCCTGAAGGCGCTACTCCGAAAG
>NZ_JAIWOI010000034.1 GCF_020217005.1 Rheinheimera sp.
ACGGTCCAAGTGCAGGTATAGCTATGGTGACGGCTCTGGTGTCCAGCTTGACTGGTAACCCGGTAAGGGCAGATGTGGCTATGACAGGTGAGATTACCCTGCGTGGTGAAGTTCTGCCTATAGGTGGTCTGAAAGAGAAGCTGCTCGCTGCACACCGTGGTGGTATAAAACGGGTTTTAATACCCCATGACAACGTTCGGGACCTGAAAGATATTCCGGATAATGTCAAAGGGGATATCGAAATTCGTGCGGTAAAATGGATTGATGAGGTGCTGGAACTGGCTCTGCAAGAGCCGCCAACAGGCATGTCAGTGCTTGAAGTGGAAAAAAATCCAGCAAAAAGCAAAAAAAGCATAAAAAATCCTGCTTAGGGGCTTTTCAATTGCTCTGGCTGTGTTAAGTTATGGGCAGTTTCGACGCAGCCCTTGTCTGACAAGGGTTGTGGCCTAACAGAATTTTTTGTAGTGTGTCGTTTTGTGCTTGCAAGCCCAATTCAGGCTTGATATAACAAACACGCTACTACGACAAAGCAAATTTACTGTAGTTGTTGAAAATAATAACAATTGAAGGGGATGATATTGTGAACAAGTCTCAACTTATCGACAAAATCGCTGCTGGTGCAGATATTTCTAAAGCGGCAGCTGGTCGTTCTCTGGACGCGTTCATCGACGCTGTTACTGAGGCTCTTAAGGAAGGCGATTCAGTAGCCTTAGTTGGTTTTGGTACATTTGCAGTTCGCGAGCGCGCTGCACGTTCAGGCCGTAACCCACAAACTGGTGAAACTATCCAAATCGCTTCTGCGAAAATTCCTTCGTTCAAGCCAGGTAAAGCGCTGAAAGACAGCGTAAACTAAGCTGAACGCCTGGCTGTGTCAGTCAGGCCAATGAAGCTGATGGTTCTTCCAGCACAACTGGTTGAGAAAAGCAAAACGCATTTAGCCTGACGCTACCACAGCTTTTATGAAAAAGGCGTATCTGTTAAGATGCGCTTTTTTTTTAAGACAACCAAAAGTTGCCAAAAGAGACGTAGATACAATGTTAGAAAAGATCAGAGAAGGTTCGCAGGGTATGATCGCCAAGGTCATTCTTGGCTTTGTGATCCTGACTTTTGCGTTAGCCGGGGTCGGCAGTTATCTTGGCAGCAGCAGAGAAGTTCCTGTTGCCGTCGTCAACGGTGATGAAATAACCAAAGTTCAGTTCGATACAGCGTACCAAAATGAAAGAGCCAGAATGCAACAGCAGTTTGGTGAAATGTTTGGAATGTTGTCGGCTGATAACAATTACATGAGCAACTTCCGCAATTCAGTGCTGGAAAAACTCATTGATGAGCAATTGCAACGTCAACTTGTGGCTCAATTGGATTTAGTCGTCAGCGACGAGGTGTTACGAGACACTATTCGTGCTATGCCTGAATTTCAGGTCGACGGCGTGTTTAATAACGACCGTTATATCGCCTTACTGCGTCAAAACGGCTACGAGCCAAATCAGTTCCGTGATTATTTAAGAGCGCAAATGTCAGCTAACCAACTTGTGGTTGGTCTGGCTGGTTCAGAATTTGCGACTGTGTCTGAGATGCAATTACTGTCTAAGTTGCAGCAGCAAAGCCGTGATATCCAATACGCTGTATTAAAGGCTGCTGATTTTGCTTCTGCCGTTGAAATAAATGATCAACTGTTGCAGGACTATTATCAAAGCAACACCAATCAATTTGTTTCGCCAGAAACCGTATCTGTGGATTATGTGCAGCTAACTGCGGCTGATATTGCCAAGTCTGTTGTGGTAGCTGATGCCGACCTGCAAGCCTACTATGACGCGAATCAGGCAAGGTATAAAACCGAAGAGCGTCGCCGTGTGTCGCATATTCTGTTGGAGTCTGCCGAAGACAATGCTGAAATTAAAGCTAAAGCAGAAGCCTTAGCCAGTCAGCTGCAACAAGGCGCAGATTTTGCTGAATTAGCTAAGAAAGAATCTGCTGATACTTTTTCTGCAGAAAAAGGCGGTGACTTAGATTTTATCGACAAAGGGGTGATGGATGCTGAATTTGAAAAAGCTGCCTATGCCTTAGCTAAAACTGGTGACATCAGCCCTGTAGTTAAAACTGAATTCGGTTATCACATCATTAAACTCACCGAAATTCAGCCTGGTTCGACGAAAGCTTTTGCTGATGTAAAAGAGCAAATTCTGGCCTCTGTGAAAGAAGAAAAGGCCGCTGAAAAATTTGCTGAGCTGCAACAATTATTAGGCGAAAAGAGCTTTGAGATTGCGGACAGTTTGCAGGAAGCTGCCGAAGCTGTGGGCTCTAAAGTAGTCTCAGTACCAGCGTTTAGCCGCGCAACTGCTCCTGCAGAATTAACAGCACCTAAAGTTCTGGAGACCTTGTTCTCGGAAGACTTTATCAATGCAGGTGTGAACAGTGATGTGATTGAAGTAGCTCCGCAGCATGTTGTGGTGGTGCGAGTGAATTCACATCAGGCGGAGACGACTAAAAAGCTTGAAGAAGTAACAGAGCAGGTGAAAGCAGCAGTGATCGCGGCGAAGAGCTCTGAACTGGCTAAAGCAAAGGCTGAAGCTTTATTGGCTGAAGTCGTTGCAGGCAAGCCATTAGCGGATGTAGCTGCTGCTGCCCAGTTGACGTTAGAGACAAAAGCCGCAGTCACTCGTTTTGGTGGGGATATTGATTCAGATATACGTACCAAAGCTTTTGAGCTGGCAAAACCTTCAGAGGCTCAACCTGCCACTGTTGCTATGTTAAATCTGGCAAGCGGCGATGCGGCTTTGGTCGCGGTCACTAAAGTGACTGATACTGAAGTAACGACTAAGCCTCCGCTGGAGCAGTTACAACAGTTTGCCGATCAGAAAGCACAAAGTAGTTTTGGAGCTTTAGTGGCTGCATTAAAAGCCAAGGCGGAAATTACGCGTTCATTACCAGCAGCGACCATTGACGAACAATAAATGTCTTATGTTGCCTGAACAAAAAAACCAACCTTAGGGTTGGTTTTTTTGTCTTTGCGGTAGCTACTTTGTCTAGCTTTGAGCGCTGCTTATCAGCTTTCTGCTGTACTCATGCTGAGGGTTGTCGAACACATCATTGGTTTGGCCATAATCCAGTGCCTTACCCTGATGCAATACCAGCATGCTGTCGCTGATATGACGAACTAAACGCAGGTGGTTGGTGATCAATAAATAAGACAAACCGGTATTTTTTTGTAGCTCCAGTAGCAGGTTTACAATCTGAGCTCGTAGTGAAGGGTCCAGTGCAGTCAAAGCTTCATCCAGTATCAGCAGTTTAGGATCCATAATCAGGGCTCTGGCGAGCGCTACACGCTGTAATTGGCCCCCTGAGAACATATGAGGGTAGTAATCTGCGTGTTCTTCCATTAAACCTAACTGTTGCAGCGTAAGATGGATTTTATTCTCACGTTGCTGTTCATCCAGAAGCGTGCTGTACCGTAAAACATCGTTAAGCATTTGCCCCACTTTTTGGTGGGGATTTAATGAACGGGCTGGATCCTGAAAAATATAACGGATCACATGGTTATACTTTTTGTAGTCGCTGATGGTGACTGCTTCGCCTTCCAGTAGAATTTCTCCGCTGTCCGGTTTTTCTATACCGACCAACAATTTCGCTAATGTACTTTTCCCCGAACCAGTTTCACCCACTATAGCCAGAGTTTGACCAGGGTAAAGACTAAAACTGATATCGGCCAAAGCCTGAACGGTTTTATGGCTAAAGATGCCCTGCGCTTTCTGATAACTTTTATACAGCTGGCGGATCTCCAACAACGGTATTGTCATAACTTTTTACCTTGCAGTGGAAAATGGCAACTGAAATAATGATTTTGCAAGCGCTCCAGCACCGGGGTCTTGACACATTCCTTGCGAGCATTAGGGCAACGTGGTCCCAAACGACATCCTATAGGTAGATGCTGTAAGGTAGGAATGCTGCCATGCAAAGCGTACAAAGGTTGTTTACTGGCCAGTTGTGGCTGAAATTCAGGCACGCTTTTTATCAATGCGTCTGTATAGGGGTGAAAGGGCTGTTTTAATATAGCTGCAGTTTCGCCTGCTTCAACCAATTGGCCACAATAGAGCACACTCAAAGTCTGCGTGTTACGGGCTACTGTTTCCAGCTCATGACTGATTAATAAAATCGACATACCTTTGAGCTGGTTAAAACTGGCTAGTAAACGGAATAGCTGAGCCTGAGTGGTACTTTCTAAGGCTGTAGTTGGTTCGTCAGCGATCAGCAGTTTGGGTTTTTTCGCGATCGCCATGGCGATCATAATTTTCTGACAAACGCCTTCAGGCAACTGATAAGGGTAGGAATTAAATATCGCCTGATGGTCGCGAATACCGACCTTATGCAACAAGGCGATAGCTTTTTTTCGACGTTCAAAAGGACGACCCCACCAACTGCTTTCCAGCTCTGAATCAGGAATGGACTCTATCAGTTGTTCCAAAATGGGAGCCGTAGGATCCATGCTCCGACTTGGCTCCTGATAAATCATCGCAATATCACGGCCTATAATCTTGCGCTGGTCTTCATAGGATAAACGCAATAAGTCCTGACCAGCCCAGCTGAAACGGTCGGCGGTAATACGCCATCTTTTGTTGAGCACTCCTACTATCGCTTTGGCAATTAAACTTTTGCCTGAGCCAGATTCGCCCACAAGACCTCGTATTTCTCCTTCCCTTATGGTCAGGTTGATCCTGTCGACAGCGCGGATTAATCCTTCCGGAGTTTCCAACTCTATCGTCATATTTTTAATATCGAGCAGAATCATTAGTTTTCCCGCCGTTTTTTCATCGCTGTGCGCAAGCCATCACCGACCAGATTCACAGATAGGACAGCTGCGAATACCAGAACACCCGGCAAGGCAATGGCCCAGGGGGCAAGATAAATTAAATCCAGTGCATCAGCGATCATTACACCCCATTCGGAAGTTGGCGCCTGAGCACCCAGGCCAAGAAAGCCCAAAGCAGCGATATCCAGTATTGCAGTAGACAGAGCCATAGTGGCCATTACAGTTAAATGCTCCCAAATATTGGGCAATACAGCATAGCGCAATACCTGCCAGTTAGATGCGCCATCCAATCTGTAAGCGGCAACGTAATCCTGTTTTAGGGTATCTTGTATCGAGTTTCTGATGCCATGTACAAACTGAGGCAATAAAGCCAGCATAATGGCCCAGGTAGTGTTCCAAAGCCCAGGGCCCAATACGGCCACAATAATGATCGCTAGTAACAGGGAAGGGATGGTCAGTGCTAAATCCAGCACATGATTAAAAATACTGGATTTCACACCTTTACTCATGCCCGCCATTGCGCCCAGTGCCAGTCCCATCAGCAAAGAACCTAGCACTGTGATCAAGGCTATGCCAAAGGTATAAGTCGCCCCTTTCATCAGGCGAGACATCAAATCCCGTCCTAAGTCATCTGTGCCAAAAGGATATTGCACTAATCCTTGGTCGCTCCATGAGGGCGCCAGTAACAATAGATCAGGGTTTTGCAGATAAGGGTTATGTGGCGTAATGACAGGTGCCAGGATAGTAAGCAGCAAAAAAAACGAAAACATAATCAGCCCAAAGACAGCGGCGTGTTGACGTTGAAACTGTTGCCAAAGCTGAGTTAAAGGCCCACGGTTTTGTTCTTCAAAATATAGCCGGAATTTTTTCATTTATGCTTTCCTGGCCAGTGGATTAAACAAGGTATGTAAAATTTCAGTCAGCATGTTTACCACTATGACTAAGCAGGACACCACTAATAGCCCTCCTTGTATGGCAGGGTAATTACGCTGATAGATACTATCCAGCAGCCATTGACCTATACCAGGCCAGGAAAAGATCACTTCGGTGATCATGGCTAAGGTGATCAGGGTGCTAAATTGTAAGCCAATCTGCCGGATTACAGGCAATAACGCATTACGCAGACCGTGGTGATACAACACCTGTGCACGGCTTAAGCCTTTCGCTCTTGCTGTTTTAATGTAACTTTGTTCCAGTACGGCCAGCATAGAATCACGGGTAAAGCGGATCATCACTGTAGTAGGGAAAGTAGCAAGCACTACGGCGGGTAATAGCAAGTGTCGTAAAGCGTCTAGTGTCGCTTCTGATTTGTAGCTGATGTCTGACAACCAGATGTCGGGCAACATAAAACCTGTAGTGGTGGGGATATCAAATAAAACACTGATACGCCCCGCTGTAGGTAAAACCGCTAATGTTAATGAAAACAGCATGATAAGTAGCAGTGCCCACCAGAAAATAGGAATAGAATAGGCAACAAGAGTAATGCCGGAAATAAGCCTGCCCAAAAAGCTATCCGCTTTTACGGCGGCAAAGAGCCCTAATGGAATACCCAATACAAAAGATAACAGCAGCGCATAACTCGCAAGTTCTATAGTTGCAGGGAATACGGCGACAATTTCTGACAATACGGGTTGTTGGCTGGAAAACGACAGCCCCCATTCGCCGTCCAGTATGCGGTTTAAGTAGGCTATATATTGCTGTAACAGTGATTGGTCCAATGCATAATATTCTATTAACGATTGTCGCTGCTCTGGCTTTATGTCGGTCAGCCCGGAAATATTAGTTAGTACTTCGCCCGGGAAAAGATAACTTAAACTGAAGGCAAGTATAGTCAGTGCAACAAATACAAAGCCAATTAAGAAACAGCGACGCAAAAAGTAATGCAACATCATAAGGATTTTCTCGCCGCAGCCATTGAGATGCCACCATATGGATTAATAGTAACCCCTGTCACTTTGATACTTTTCGCCTGAAAGCGTTTGGAATGAGCAATACTGACCAAAGGCATTTGTTCATCGATATAAAGTTGCGCTGTTAAATAAAAACTACGGCGTTGTTTGATATCTGCTGTAAGCAATGCCTGGTTGATAAGATTATCAAAATTTGGATCACACCAGTTGGCTCTGTTGCTGCCAGATTCAGCAGCACTGCAACTTAACAGTGGTCGGAAAAAGTTGTCAGGATCAGCATTGTCTGCAGCCCAACCTATCAGCACCGAGTCATGTTCATATTCTGACAGTTTGCGCCTGAAACTATTCCATTCAAAGGAAACTACCGAGGCCCGTACCCCAATTTTAGCTAAATCAGCCTGCATCAACTCTGCCATTTTTAGAGCATTAGGGTTGTATAACCTCTGAACGGGCATGGCCCAAATATCCATACGAAAACCTTGAGGATAACCAGCTTGTGCCAGCAGCTCTTTGGCTTTGACCGGGTCGTACTGTTGCTCAGCTAAATCGTGATAAAAGGCCCAGGATGTTGGTGGCAGCAAGGTTTTGGCTTTATCGGCATAACCAAAGTAAACCGCATCCAAAATAGCGTCCTTGTTGATGGCGTAAGCTAGGGCTTTTCTAACCAGCACATTATCAAAAGGAGGTTTTTTGGTGTTAAAAGCCCAGAAGCCAACGTTCATACTGGTTTGGCTTTGTACTTCTACGTCTGGACGCTCTGTGATCAGCTTCAGTTCGGCGTTACGCGGATAAGCGACTACATCACATTCGTGAGTCAGTAGTTTAGCCATACGTTTGGCATTGTCCGGTACCAAATCAAACACCAACTGTGTTAATTCGGTTTTACCACGCCAGTATTCCGGATGACGATAGTAGCGGATAAATTGATCTTTTTTATATTCTTTAAAAAAAAACGGTCCAGTTCCTATAGGTCGAAGATCCAACAGCTCAGGTGTACCAAGTTGCATCAAACTTTGCGCATATTCGGCAGATAAAATAGAAGCAAAATCTGTCGCTAAGTTGGACAAGAAAGAACTATCCGGACGAGCCAGTTCAAAACGCACGGTAGTGTTGTTTTCGGCTATAACGGCTTTAACCAGAGAGCCCCAGTCCACACTTTGAAAATAGGGGTAATTTGTTCCGCCTATCGCATGGTATGGATGATCAATCTGTAGTATACGATTAAAGGTGAAAGTGACATCGGTTGCATTTAACGCCCTGGACGGAGAGAAAAAGGCGGTATGATGAAATTGCACATCAGGGCGCAGAGTAAACCAATAAGTTTTGCCATCTTGGCTTAGTCGCCATTGGGTGGCCAGTGCAGGTAACAATTCACCTGTTGCCGGGTCTATATCGAGCAGACGGTCGTAAAGTTGCTGACTGATGGCATCAATAGTAGTACCTGAAGTCACCCGTTGCGGGTTAAAACTCTCAGGCGAGCCTTCAGCGCAATACACCATACCTTGCTGGATAGTTTCAGGAATATCTGGCTGGCAGGCACTGAGTATCAACACAGAGCCACAAGGAACCATCAGGCTCAGTAAGGCTCTGATCATTGTTGGCTGTCCAGCAGTTTGTACTTTTTCATATAACCACGTAACTGATGATAGGTCAGATTCAGAGCTTCAGCCGTTTTCTTCTGATTAAACTGGCAGGCAGTAAGGGCCTGTTTGATCAGGTCCATTTCAAAGTTCTCTGATAAAACCTTAAAATCCTGTACCTGATTAAAATCGAAAGCCGAGGTGCTTTTGGCTGATACTGTTAGATTATCGCTGCTTTGGTCGTGACTTGCCACCACTGCTTTTTCTGTCTGCGGTTTACGATCAAGTGTACGGACCCTGTTTCGCGGCCTAAAAGGCGACTCGAAAGGGTCTAGCTGAATATGATGTACAGGCACATAAGGATTGTTGGTGCGGTAGACACTGCGTTCTACAACATTCTTTAGCTCACGCACATTACCAGGCCAATCATAATCCAACAGCGCTCGTTTAGCTTTTTCACTAAAGCCACTAAAGAGTTCAAAACCTAACTCTCGTGCCATATTGACGGCGAAATGTTCAGCCAATACCAAAATGTCTTCTTGCCTTTCTCTCATGGGGGGCAAAGTAATGACATCAAACGCCAGACGGTCGAGCAAGTCGGCACGAAACTCACCCTGTTCAGCCATCGATGGTAGGTCTTCATTGGTGGCGCAAATTAAACGCACATCAACTTTAACGGAGCGGCTGCCACCAACCCGTTCGAATTCACCATATTCGATCACCCGCAGCAGTTTTTCCTGCACCATAGCAGGTGTGTTGGCTAATTCGTCCAGAAATAAGGTGCCGCCGTTGGCGCGCTCAAAGCGGCCTTCATGACGTTTGGCTGCACCGGTAAAAGCGCCAGCTTCATGACCAAAAAGCTCACTTTCCAGCAAGTTTTCGTTCAGTGCCGCACAGTTCAAAGTTAAATAACTTTGATCCCAGCGCTGAGACAGGTAATGTAGACGGGCTGCGATCAGCTCTTTACCTGTGCCTCTTTCACCTATGATCAGCACAGGCTTGTGCAAAGGCGCGATTTGAGAAACCTGATCCAAAACGTTTAAAAAGCTGTTGGATTGGCCTATTAAGTTATCTTGCTGAAAACTTCTGCTCATCTGGATTTACGAAGTGGTGAAATTAACTAATAAGTAGTGTATTTCATAACTTGAACTTGGCATAGTCTTTTTGTGATATAAATAAAATTGTTTTAAAACAAAGGTTTAAAATATTTTGGCAAGTTGGCAAGAAACCTGAATAAGTAATAGCGAATCCAACAAGTCATTTAGAGGTAAATAGTATGGGTATCTTCTCTCGCTTTTCAGATATCGTAAATTCCAACATCAATGCTTTATTAGATAAAGCAGAAGATCCGGAAAAAATGGTCCGCCTGATTATTCAGGAAATGGAAGACACTTTAGTTGAAGTACGTTCTACCTCAGCGAAGACCATTGCAGAGAAAAAAGAACTGCAACGTGTTGTCGCTAAGTTAGAAGCTGAAGTTGCTGACTGGCAGGCAAAAGCTGAGCTGGCTTTGAGCAAAGAACGTGAAGACTTAGCCCGTGCTGCTCTGGTAGAGCGTCAAAAAGCGGCGGACCAGGCGGCGGCCGTAGCGGCTGACATCACTCACTTGGATGAACATGTCAGCAAGCTGCAGGACGAAGTAGGTCAGCTACAGGATAAGCTGGCTGATGCTAAAGCCCGTCAGAAAGCTATGCTGATGCGTCAGA
>NZ_JAIWOI010000035.1 GCF_020217005.1 Rheinheimera sp.
AAACTGTGTCCTCCCGTTTGGATGTAAAGCGCACTTTAGACAGCACACGTTTAAACGATGCTATGTACAAATTTGAACGGTACGAGCAAAAAATCGATTCGCTGGAAGCTCAGGTTGAATCGTACGATTTAGGTAAAAAGACTTTAAAAGATGAGTTTGCAGAATTGGCCTCATCTGACAAAATCGATAACGAACTGGCTGAATTAAAAGCTAAAATGTCTAAAAAAGATAACGCCTGATTATCAGGCGTTATAGGAGCTAAAGATGGAAATTACTGAGGTCATTGGTGTACCGCTCATTGTATTCATGATTTTTGTGGCACCGCTGTGGGTCTTTATGCACTACAGAAGCAAAAACAAAATTGGTGAAGGTTTGGGTGACAGTGAATTGGCTCAACTGAATGAGTTGTCTCATCGCGCCGAGAAAATGGCGGACCGCATCAAAACGCTGGAAGCGATTTTGGATG
This sequence comes from Rheinheimera sp., assembly GCF_020217005.1. Classification (GTDB taxonomy): domain Bacteria; phylum Pseudomonadota; class Gammaproteobacteria; order Enterobacterales; family Alteromonadaceae; genus Pararheinheimera. The sequence continues at coordinate 467 of NZ_JAIWOI010000035.1, forward strand.
CGGAGTCACCAAAATGGAGAGAGAAGCATGACTAAAATACGCAAAGAGCTGTTGCGGGATGACCGCAACGGCAAACTGGCCGGGGTCTGTGCAGGTATTGCAGACTACTTCGGCTGGGAAGTCTGGCTGGTACGGTTGATCGTGGTCACTTCGGTATTGTTAGGTTTGGGTGGTTTGTTGCCTGTTTTGTACGTAGCAGCCTGGTTTATTCTTGAGAAGAAGTCAGTGTATGAAGCGAAAAAGGGGATGACAGAGCCATCTTATGATGAGCGCCCGATAGAAGTGAAAACCCGCGTTTGGCAACGGGGTGAAGTACCAAAATCAGCCTTACATCATCTGGTGAATCAGTTTAATAGTCTGGAATTACGTTTACGCGATATGGAAACCCATGTCACCTCTGCCAAGTTTCAACTGAACAGAGAAATCAGCAAGTTATAGTTTTAGCCCAGACAGAATTTGTCGAAAAGACGCCAACTAGGAACACAGCATGGATTGGTTACAAAAGGCGCGCTGGCATTCAGAACAACTGACAAAGCGCACCTTTCACCGTCAGCTCAGGTTGGGGGTGACAGGTTTAAGTGGCGCAGGCAAAACTGCGCTTCTGACCGCCATGGTGCATCAACTGACACAAAGCAATTCATCTGTTTTGCCGTTTTTTTCTGTGATGCAACAGCGCTGGTTAGGCGCTCGCATTGATCAGAATCAGTCTCCACAGTTGCCGCGATTTAGCTTTGAGAAAAACTTAAGTTATCTGCAGCAACAACCTGCCCGCTGGCCCCCTTCTACAGTCGGCTGGAGCCAGTTGACTCTGGCGCTGAGGTATCAACCTGAATCTGGCTTGCGTGCCCGTTTTCAGGATTATCAGGACACCGAACTAGTGCTGGTGGATTATCCGGGCGAATGGCTGCTGGATTTACCCATGCTGCAGCAAAGTTACCGGCAGTGGTGCGAACAAAGCTGGACTTTGTTTGCAAAGCCCCATCGGATAGCCGCAGCGCAAGACTTTCAACAGCGTTTACAAGGCGTTGATTTAAATGACACTTCAGTACTGTCTGTGCAGGATTTGTGCAGTGATTACTGTGCTTTACTGCGTCGTTTTCGTGATTTGGCCGGAGCTTATTTAAATCAACCCGGCCGGTTACTGGTGCCTGGTGAATTTGAAGGCACGCCTTTGTTGCAGCTATTGCCTTTGTTGCCAGAGCAGTTGGATCAAGGGGGGGCTTTGGTCGATTTAATGCAAAAGCAGTTTGCCAATTACCAAAGCAAAGTGATTGAGCCTTTCTATCAGCAGTACTTTTCAGCCTTAGACCGTCAGGTGGTGCTGGTGGATATTTTGGGTGCTCTGAACGCCGGAGAGTCAGCATTATTAGAGTTAAAACAGAGCCTGTTATTGATTTTGCAGAGTTTTGATTATGGCCCTGAACATTGGCTGCGGCGTATTTTTAAGCCCCGGATTAGCAAAGTGTTGTTCGCAGCGAGCAAGGCCGATCATGTCACACCGGATCAGCATCAGGCGCTCATTTTATTGCTGCAACAGTTGTTGCTGCAGCATCTGCAGACTGTAAAGTTTCAGCTCTGTCCTTATGAAGTCATGGCGATAGCTGCTATTAAAGCCAGTGAAGCTGGTTTTGTGATACAAAATGGTCAGCAACTGCCTTGTCTACGAGGGCGCAGTGCCACGACGGGTGAAGCTCTGACTTATTATCCTGGAGATGTGCCACGATACTGGCCTGATCATCAGCTTTTTACCAAACATCATTTTGACTTTCAGTCTCTGGCACCTCTGCCATGGCCTCAACAGCACCTGCTTGGTCATATTCGTATGGATCATCTGCTGGAGTACCTGTTAGGAGATAAACTGACATGACAGACTTAAAACAAGCGAAACACTTTAAAGGAGCAGATTTTATCGGCTCTGATGCGGTCTCAGAATTGCCCGTAACTCAAGCGCAGCAGTTTGAGCAGGCCGATTTTGTAGTTGAACCCCAAATTGAACCGGAGCAACCAAAACGCCAGCCTCTGTCTGCCCTGATATGGGCTGGGATCAGCAGTGTTGTGCTGTTAGTGGCTGTAGCTTTGTATAGCGCGTTGACAACGATCCAACAGGCTTTCACAGAGCCTGGTATCAGCACTGTGCTGGACGCATTATTTTGCGCAGCTTTAGTCAGCTTAGGTAGCTTGTTGATGGCTCGCGAATGGCGTTTATTGCGGCGCTTAGCCAAAACCCGCAAATGGCAGCAGGCGCATCAACGTATTCATGCCAGCATCCAATACGGTGAAGCAGAGCAGCTTTGCCTGGATATTGCCGCTGTATTACCCGAATCAACACAACAGGATGTGGCGGACTGGAAAGCGCAAAAACAGCCAGAACATAGCGACCAGGAACTGCTGGCTCTGTTTGAACTCAGGGTGCTTAGTAAAGCTGATGTGCAAGCCAGTCAACAGATCCATCAGGCTGCTGCAGATGCAGCCATGGCAGTGGCTATCAGTCCTTTTGCCCTGACTGATATGCTGCTGGTGGTATGGAGAACCAGTAAATTATTGCGTCAAATGGCTGAAATCTACGGTGCCTCTTTAGGACAACTGCGAAGTCTGATCCTAATCAAAAGGCTATTTGCTGCTTTGTTATGGGCTGGCAGTTCGGAGCTGGCACTGGATCTTGGTTCAGATCTGTTGGGTGCTGAACTGACAAGTAAATTATCGATGCGCTCAGGGCAGGGCTTAATAGCGGGTCTGCTGGTTGCCCGTTTAGGTTTAGCTGCGCAGCAGTTGCTTCGTCCCTTGCCACTAGCGAAAAGCCAGAAACTAAGTCTGCTGGATCTGGGCAAAGCCCTGGTGCGACGTTTGCTGGGCAAGGCTGAACCTTTGTCAACTTAACGCTACATCCCTGGGCGTTTTTCTCAAGAGTGGCGGTGTCAGTTCAGACCGTCAGATGTCTATATGCCTTGTTGCTGATATAACCTTTTGTTTAGATGAATTAAAAAAACGCATAACAAGTAAATACATACCCAAAGTTATTGCTGCTGCAGCTAGGCGACAAGCAAGCGAGGCCCATACGCATGGTTGTCCTATGTGAATGGGGTGAGGAGTGCGGTCAGCAACGCTGCAGCTTCAGTACGAAGGGTATCCAGCAACAGGTGTTTTATGAGCAAGCAGTACAGTCATCCTGATACGGTATGTATCCATGCCGGAAAAACCGGTTTAAACCCCCATGGCGCTTTAGCTACGCCTTTGTACCAGACCTCCACTTTTGTCTTTGATAGCGCCGAACAAGGCGCAGCGCGTTTTGCCGGCGAAGAGTCAGGTTATATCTACACCAGGCTAGGCAATCCAACCACAAGAGAGCTGGAGCTGAAAGTTGCAGCTTTGGAGGGAATGGAAGATGCAGCGGCGACAGCCACTGGCATGGGCGCTGTCGCAGCTGCTACTATGGCTTTTTTGCAACAAGGTGATCATCTGATCGCCAGTAAAGCTATTTACGGCTGCAGCTTTGCACTGTTTAGCCATCAGTTTGCCCGCTATGGCATAGAGGTCAGTTTTGTGGATATGACAGACCACAAGGCTGTCAAACAAGCGCTTAAAGCCAATACCAAAATGATTTTTGCTGAAACGCCCATTAACCCGACTTTGACTGTGCTGGACTTAGAATTTATTGGCCAGTTTGCCAGGCAGCATCGACTGATTTCGGTGATCGACAATACCTTTCTGACCCCTTTGTTACAAAAGCCTGCCGACTATGGCATAGACCTTGTGTTGCATAGTGCAACCAAGTATCTGAACGGCCACGGCGATGTGGTGGCTGGCATTATCGTCGGCAGCGCTGAGCGTATTACTCAGATCAAACTGACGACCTTAAAAGACATGGGGGCAACTATCAGTCCGCATGATGCCTGGCTGATTATCCGTGGTTTAAAAACTTTGTCGGTACGGATGGAGCGGCATTGCCGGAGTGCGCAAAAGGTGGCGGAATTCCTTGACGCTCATCCAGCAGTGGGGCAGGTGTATTACCCGGGGTTAAAGTCTCATCCGGGCTATCAATTTATTGGCAAACAAATGAAAGCAGCAGGTGGTGTCTTAGCCTTTGAGCTCAATGGTAGTCTGGATGATGGCCGTTATTTTATTAATCAATGTAAGTTGTTCAGTCTTGCCGTCAGCCTTGGTGATGCCGAGTCACTTATACAGCATCCGGCTTCTATGACTCATAGTCCATACACAGCGCAAGAGCGCCAAATGGCAGGCATTAGTGATGGCTTAATCCGCATCTCCGTAGGGCTTGAGCATGTTGATGATATTATTGCTGATCTGGCTCAGGCGCTGACACTGATGCAGCAGCGCCAGCTGAGTTAAGCTCTTTGTTGTAACTATTGCTTTACAAAATTGACTGAGTTGACGTTCACGTCAACTCAGTCATGGGTTAACAGCCGTTGTCCAATCCTCTAGTATCAGCCGCAACTAAAGGGCGATGCCCATTACCCAGGTCAAGTGCTTAGTTCCTATGCCTTTGGCCGCTTTGGGTAACATAACGAAAATACAACAGGGTTCTATGAGTAAATCAAGTAAATACGTATCGCATCAGTCGGACGAAGATGGCTTTATCCATTGGTCGGCGGAAGAAAATCAAATTTGGGCAGAGTTAATGCAGCGTCAGTTATCCTGCATTGAGGGTAAGGCTTGTGATGAGTATCTGGATGGACTGAAAAAACTCAATTTGCCTGTCGATCGTATTCCACAGCTGGCAGAAATTAACGCAGTGCTGGAGCCTGCCACTGGTTGGAAAGTGACTGAAGTACCTGCTTTGATTAGTTTTGATAGGTTTTTCCAACTGCTGGCGAACAAAGAGTTCCCGGTCGCTACTTTTATCCGCAGCAGAGAAGAGTTTGATTACCTGCAGGAACCTGACGTCTTCCATGAAATCTTTGGTCATTGCGCCATGCTGACCCATCCGGCTTTTGCAGAATTTACTCATACTTACGGTAAATTAGGTTTGGCCGCGAGTAAAGAAGACAGGGTTTATCTGGCTCGTTTGTACTGGTTTACCATAGAGTTTGGTTTACTCAATAGCAAAGACGGCTTACGTATCTACGGAGGAGGTATTTTATCTTCTCCAGGTGAGACTCAATATGCCTTCAGCTCTGAAATACCTGAACGTAAAGCTTTTGATGCGTTGGACGTGCTACGCACACCTTACCGTATCGACATTATGCAGCCCGTGTATTTTATGATTAATTCGATTAATGATTTGTTTGATGTATCCCAGTTGGATCTGATGGCTTTGGTACAACAAGCCCGTGCCTTGGGTTTGCATCCTGCTAAATTTCCGCCAAAAGAAAAAAAGGCCAGCTAAAAGCTGCCGATAACAGAGAAGATACCCATGTCTGAACTAAAACAAGCCAAATGTGAAGCCTGCCGCGCCGACGCCCCAAAGGTATCGGATGAAGAATTAGCTCAACTGATGCACCAGATCCCAGACTGGACTCCAATAGCCCGCGATGGCATTTTGCAGTTGGAGCGAGAGTTTAAGTTTAAGAACTTTAAACTGGCCTGGGCCTTTCATCAGAAAGTGGCTCAGTTGGCAGAGGACGAAGGGCATCACCCTGCTTTATTGCTGGAATGGGGCAAGCTGACAGTGACCTGGTGGTCACATTCAATTAAAGGCCTGCATAAAAACGATTTTATCTGTGCAGCTAAAACAGATGCGTTGTTAGCTTCTTAACTTCGACTTTCATGGCCTGCCTCTGCAGGCCTTTTCTTTGTTGGTCCTTACTCCCTCTATACCCCCATACCCCAAAGTAATTGATGTTGCAGCAAGGCGACAAGTGAAAGAGTCCCCATGAACATAGTTGTCCTATGTGATTGGGGCGAAAGAGCGCAGACAACGCCGCTGCGGCTTCAAGTACGAAGGGGTTGTGCATATTTCTTTACAAATAATACTGGTCTGCCCGAGCCTCTTTACCGTATCATTAACCTCAGGCAAAAGCATAAGGTGGTTTTGTATCATGAGGTTAGAAATTCATTGCCAGGACCGACTGGGTATTACTCAGGAAGTGTTAAATATCCTGGTCAGCTATCAGCTGGATTTGCGTGGTATTGAAGTGGATCCGACTTTGGGTCGGATTTTTGTGTCCTTTCCTACCGTCGAATTTGAAAAATTTCAGGAACTGATGGCAAAAATTCGACGCATTCCTGGTGTGGACGATGTCAAAACCACAGCTTTTATGCCTTCTGAGCGGGAGCACAACGAGCTAACAACTTTATTACGCACTTTGCCAGATGGCATTATCGCTGTCGACACCCGCGCCAATGTCACCGTTATTAACGAGGCTGCCCTGGAAGCTTTGTCAATGGAGCGCAGTGCTATAGAAGGTCAGTCGCTAACCGCTATGGTCAAGGGCTTTAATTTAAGCCGTTGGCTGGAAAGTGACGATGTGCTGGCACAAACCCGCAGAGTAGAAATTCAGAACAAAAGGTTTATCGCCGACTTATTGCCTGTGTTGGTACCGGATGATTCAGGCAAAGACATTCTGGCTGGTGCTGTATTGAACCTGAAATCTGAAAGCCGCTTAGGTGAGCAGATGGTGGTGTTTAAAAAAGGCGATCAGGAGAGTTTTAACAACTTACATGCCCACAGCAATCTAATGCGTAAGGTCGTGCGTGAAGCCAAGAAAATGGCTCAGCTGGACGCGCCTATTCTGATTATGGGCGAAACAGGTACAGGCAAAGAAGTCCTGGCAAGAGCCTGTCATGCCGCTAGCAGCAGAACGGGCAAACCTTTTTTAGCGGTAAATGTGGCCGCTATGCCGGATTTAGTGGCTGAGTCAGAGCTTTTTGGTCATGGTCCGAACGCTTTTCCTGGTGCAAGCGAAGCGAAAAAAGGCATTTTTGAACAGGCCAACAAAGGCACAGTGTTCCTTGACGAAGTAGGAGAAATGTCGCGAGAGCTGCAGACCAAACTTATTCGTTTTTTACAGGATGGCAGTTTCCGCCGGGTTGGTGATGAAAACGAAGTGAAAGTGGATGTGCGGGTGATTTGCACCACACAAAAAGACTTGCCCGCCATGGTGCAGGAAGGCAAATTCCGCGAAGATTTATTTTATCGCCTGAATGTACTGACGTTAAGCTTACCGCCACTGCGTGAGCGTAAACAGGACGTCGTGCCTTTGGCTGAGTTTTTTATCGCCCGTTTTGCTGCGCGCTTAGGTCGTAAAGCGCCTAAGCTGACAGACTCTTGTGCTAATTTTTTACAGCAATATCCATGGCCTGGTAATGTGCGCCAGTTAGAAAATGCCTTGTACCGCGCTGTGACTTTACTTGAAGGGTATGAGCTGGATAAAGAGCATATGCAGCTACCCAGTTACACCAGCGACTTTGGTTATCTGGAGAAAGACTTTGACGGCACTTTGGACGAAGCGGTGCGCAATTTTGAGGCGGATCTGCTCAGAAAGCTTTATCCGGCTTATCCAAGTTCACGCCAGTTAGCAAAAAAACTCGGGTTAAGCCACACCGCAGTCGCCAACAAACTGCGCGAATATGGCATTAACCGCAAGAGCGTAAAAATTTAGATACGTCTTGTGTGATTTGCTCTACAAATTCAAGGCCCTAAAACTCGTTTTTGGGCCTTTTTGCTCCTTATTTAAGCGAAACTGTATTTTTGTCAGCTATTCTGTACAAAATCGGCTTTTTTCAGGTTTTTAGTCATCCTTGGGGCCTCTCTTCCTTTTTTATCCGGCAAGCGCAAGATAAGCATAAATTTGCCTTATTTTTGTCTGGAGACATTTATGTTTGACCCTATCAACCCTTTGGGCACCGATGGTTTTGAATTTGTTGAATACACTGCGGCGACAGAGCAGGGCATTTCAGATCTGAAAAACCTGTTTAAATCTTTAGGTTTCACCGAAGTGGCAAAACACCGCTCAAAAGAAGCCTGGCTCTACAAACAAGGCGATGTGAATTTTATTGTGAACGGTCAGCCTAATTCTCAGGCGGAGCAATTTGCTGCTGAACATGGCCCCAGTGTTTGCGCTATGGCCTTTCGGGTCAAAGACGCTGCTGAAGCTTTAAAACATGCTGTGGCAAACGGTGCTAAGCCTTACCAGAATCAGGTCGGCCCTATGGAGCTGAATATTCCTGCAGTCTACGGTATCGGCAGCAGCCTGCTGTATTTTGTCGACCGTTATGGTCAGAATTCTGTTTATGATGTGGATTTTAAATTCCATGACAACTGGCAGGCTGAAATGGATAAAAACCAGGTCGGTTTAGAAGTCATCGATCACCTGACTCATAACGTGCGTCGCGGCAATATGGCGGTCTGGGCTGGTTTTTATGAGCGTATCGGTAACTTCCGCGAAATCCGTTATTTTGATATCGAGGGCAAGCTGACTGGTCTGGTGTCTAAGGCGATGACAGCGCCGTGCGGCAAAATCCGTATTCCTATCAATGAATCTTCAGACGATAAATCTCAGATTGAAGAGTTTATCCGTGAATACAAAGGCGAAGGCATTCAGCATATAGCGCTGACCACTGACAACATTTATGAAACAGTCCGTACTTTGCGCCAACGCGGCATGGACTTTATGCCAACCCCTGATACTTATTACGAGCGTGTTAATGCCCGGGTAGAAGGCCATACGGAAGATCTGGAACAGTTAAAACAGCTGCGTATTCTGATCGATGGCGCGCCGATGAAAGACGGTATTTTGTTGCAGATATTTACTCAAACTGTGATTGGCCCTGTATTCTTTGAAATCATTCAGCGCAAAGGCAATGAAGGTTTTGGCGAAGGCAACTTCAAAGCCCTGTTTGAATCCATTGAAGAAGATCAAATCCGTCGTGGAGTGATTTAACTATGCGTAAATGGGCGTCTTTTCCGCTAAAAGAAGGTGAAGTTTCCCGTCAGGCTCATGCCGATTTTCCGGACCGGGCCATTTATGAGCGTGAAGTGGGCCGCAGCGGCTTCTTTGGTCCTGCAACCCATTTCCATCACACTCATGCGCCAACGGGCTGGAGTGACTGGGAGGGGCCGTTAAAACCACGTTTGTATAACTTTAACAATATAGCCGGTAATCAAAACGTATCGCCATGGCAGGTACCAACCTTGCTGCACAATGCGCACTGTAAAATGCGTACCTGGCGTTTAACAGAGTCCATGGATTATCTGGTGCGTAATGCCGATGGTGACGAGCTGTTATTTGTGCACGAAGGTACTGCAGAGCTTTATTGTGACTACGGTCATTTAACCTTACGCGATGGTGATTATGTGGTGATCCCACGTTCCACTATGTGGCGTTTAGAGGTCACAGAGCCGCTGTTTTTGCTGATGATTGAAGCCACCAATGACTCGTTCCAGTTGCCGGAAAAAGGTTTAGTCGGTAATCACGCGATTTTTGATGCGGCCATGATCGACACACCAAAAATAGATGAGGCGTTCAAAGCGCAGTACAGCGAGCAGCAAAGCAGGGTGCTGGTAAAACGTCACGGTGAGGTGTCGCAAATCACCTATCCGTACAACCCACTGGATGCCATTGGCTGGCACGGTGA
>NZ_JAIWOI010000036.1 GCF_020217005.1 Rheinheimera sp.
TTTGGCGGTGATGCGGATCAACTGGCGAGATATCCGGCCATTAATGAGCCACAGGTATCATTTACCGCCCTCAGCGCATACCACTTTTGTTGCACAGCGTTTTGTGGTTTGTACTTTTGTGCCTCGTCCTATTGAAAGTGATCCGGGCGCGCTGAAAGTGCCGTTTTACCATAATAATGACGATTATGACGAAGTGCTGTTTTACCATGCTGGTGATTTCTTCAGCCGCGACAATATCGAGCGCGGCATGGTGACCTTTCACCCCGCAGGTTTTACCCACGGACCTCACCCAAAAGCCTTTGCGGCTGGTCGTGAGTACAAAAAGAAATTTACTGATGAAGTGGCGGTGATGCTGGACACGCGTGATGCACTTTATGTCGGTGACGCCGCTTTAGCCACAGAAAACCCGGACTATGTGAATAGCTGGAAAATCAAACCGGCTGCTGTGTAAGGAATAAAAAATGAAGTTAGCAAGTCTAAAAAATGGCCAGCGTGATGGTCAGTTAGTCGTAGTCAGTCGTGATTTGTCCCGTTGCCTTGCTGTACCTGCAATAGCTGCAACTATGCAACAGGCGCTGGATCACTGGTCTGTGGCTGCTCCACAGTTATCTGAAGTTTATCAGGCGCTGAACAGTGGCACAGTGCAGGGCGAAAAATCTTTTGACCAGACCCAGTGCGAATCACCTTTACCAAGGGCTTATCAATGGGCGGATGGCAGCGCTTATGTTAATCACGTCGAGTTGGTGCGCCGTGCCCGTAACTCTGAAATGCCACCCAGCTTCTGGACAGATCCTTTGATGTATCAGGGTGGGTCAGATGATTTTATTGGCCCACGTGATGCAATTGAAGTGGTTAGCGAAGACTACGGTATTGATTTTGAAGGTGAAGTGGCAGTGATCACTGACGATGTGCCTATGGCGATCAGTGCGGAAGATGCCCGCCATAAAATCCGTCTGGTGATGCTGGTGAACGACGTATCATTAAGGGGGTTAATTCCGAATGAATTGGCCAAAGGCTTTGGTTTCTTTCAATCAAAACCTGCGTCTGCTTTTAGTCCTGTAGCTGTGACACCGGATGAATTAGGTGCTGACTGGCAGAATGCCAAGCTGCATTTGCCATTAGTGTCGCATTTAAACGGTAAGCTGTTTGGTCAACCCAATGCCGGTGTCGATATGACGTTCGATTTTGGTCAGTTAGTGGCTCATGCGGCGAAGACCCGTAATTTAGGGGCTGGAGCTGTGATAGGTTCAGGCACAGTGTCTAACAAACAAGGCACTGACTACGGTACTTCGATTGACGAAGGTGGCTTGGGCTACAGCTGCATCGCCGAAATCCGCATGATTGAAACCATAAGGGATGGTGCGCCTAAAACCTCTTTTATGAAGTTTGGTGATAGTATCCGCATTGAAATGCTGGATAAAGCTGGCCACTCTATCTTCGGCGCTATTGAACAAAAAGTAGTGAAATACGGCGCTTAATTTAGTTAGATTAAAAAGCCAGTCGTTTGACCTTCAAAGGGCCGACTGGCTTTTTTGTATCTGCTTCAAAGGGATATTCAACAATGAAATTACATGGTTACTGGCGCTCAAGCGCCGCTTACAGAGTGCGTATAGCATTAAATTTAAAGGGACTGCAGGTCGAGCATTGTCCTGTGCATCTGGTTAAAAATGGTGGAGAGCAGCACAGTGCTGCTTATCAGCAACTTAATCCATCAGAACTGGTACCAACACTTGAAGATGGCGAGTTGAGTCTGAACCAATCTTTGGCCATTATTCAGTATCTGGAAGACAACTACCCGCAAGTGTCTTTGTATCCCGCAGAGCCAGCACAGAAAGCCCGGGTTATGGCTTTGGCATTGGATATCGCCTGTGATATGCATCCTTTGAATAACTTGCGTGTATTGCAATATCTGACCGGTCCGTTGGCTTTGTCAGAAACACAAAAAATACAATGGATTAAACACTGGATGACCCAGGGATTTAATGCGTTGGAAAAAAGGTTACAACAAACAGCCGGATTGTACTGTTTTGGTGATCGAGTCACAGTAGCTGATCTGTGCCTGATCCCTCAGGTTTATAACGCCTTACGTTTTGACGTGAATATGGCGGATTATCCTTTCATCAGCGCTATTTATCGACGTTGTAACGAACTTGATGCTTTTTGTAAAGCGGCGCCAGAGCAGCAAGTTGATGCTGTTTAAGTCGCGTCAGACTGAAGTTTTTGTTAATCTGGCCTAATAAGCAGTGATGAGAATCTGATCTATGTTGAAACTGCCTAAAAAGCCGATCAATGCTGTACTTTTTTATATGGGAACTTTGGGTTTATTGACTCAGGTACTAGTCAGCTTTTATTTGTTGACGCAAGGGCGGACTATGGACTGGCATTGGTGGTTTCATTGGTTGGCGCCGACACTCTGCCTCGTCTGGGGCATAGTGCCCAGACTACAACTGCAAAAAGAAGAGCATTAAGGGCAGTTAAACTTTAACGTCCCGGCGTAAACATGCCTTCAATCCTGACTTCACTTACGCCTTCTTTGTTAAAATGAAACTTGATCTGCGCCATATTTTTGTGGAAGAAGTAGGGCGTTTGATCAAAGATCAACACATATCCGCCTCTGGCTTTGTCTTTGTATTTAGGATCGGTGTTTTTACTCAGTTTGAAGCTGTGTTTGCCAAGCGACCATTCAAAGCCCTGCAATGGTTGGTTGATCCAGTCCGTTACCCAGATTTGCTCATCCTGATGCAACACCAAAGCTAAGGTATATTTATCAGGTAGTTCAGCAACTTCGACTTCCTGCACGCCGGCCTGGAACACTTCTGTGCCATTTTTTTGTGTAAATGCAAAACCAAATTGCAGGCTTTGCTTAGTACCGTCGAGTAACACCAATTGTCCTTGGCCTGGCACAGTAAAATAAGCCCAGGCCGCTGGTAGCCAGAACGAAAGCAGCAAGGTCAGGTAAGTCTTAACCATACAACACCTCAAACATCATGTGCAGCTTCAACCCGCCAGATACAAAGTCAGTTCTTGCCCAGGCTGTAAGTACTTATTTGCTTTAATATTATTCCATTTCACGATATCAGCAACCTTTAGACTAAAACGCTGGGCTATGCTGGCCAATGAGTCGCCTGCTTTTACTTTGTAAGTCATGGTTTTTGTCGTGCTTTTTGGTTTTTCTGCTTTAACAGTGTAATAAGTCAGAGTTTGGCCGGGTTTGAGTTGTGCCTTAGCTGCCAGTTTATTCCACTTTACCAGGGCATCGGTGCTCACTTTCAGTTTTTGCGCAATTTCCCACAAATTATCGCCACTTTTGACGGTATAACTTTGGGCGCCTGACTTAGCCTCTGATTTTTTAGCCGGGCTTTTTGCGATTCCGGTTTGTAGGTTTGGCATCAACCCTGGAATAATCAGCTGTTGGCCTACTTTTAATTGACTAGTAGAAAGTTTGTTCGCTTGCTGTATGGCTTTAACCGACGTTTTATACTCAGCAGCGATTTTACTCAAGCTATCGCCGGATTTCACTTTATAGCGACCTGTAGTGGCTATAGGTGCAACTTTCACTTTAGGTAGGGATGCCAGTTGCTGCTCTACATCTTCAGAGCTATCAATAGGGACCACCAACTGGTAACTCGCACTGGGGACTGTAGTTGTTTTAAAGCCGGGATTTAACCGTCTGAGTTCAGCTACGCTGAGTTTTAACACTGCGGCAGCTTGGTTTAAATCCAAGCCTCTGTTGATTTGAAGAACTTTAGTCTGAGGCTGATTGGCCAAGACGGGCAAAGCTATAGCATATTTTTTGGTATTTTTAAGCAGCTCCGCCAGAGCCAGCAATTTCGGAATATAACTGGTGTTTTGTTTTGGCAAATTTAACGACCAGAAATCCGTTGGTTTCCCTCTGTACCTGTTACGCTCGATGGCTTTGAAAACACGGCCTTCACCTGCGTTAAATGCTGCGACCGCGCTTAACCAGTCTTGATCAACATTGCTGTACAGATACTGTAAGTAATCCAAAGCGGCACGACTGGATTCCATTACATCACTGCGGCCGTCATACCAGGCATTTTGTTTTAAGCCAAAATTACGCCCTGTACCTGAGCTGAATTGCCAAATGCCTAGCACTCCGGAAAAGGAACCCGCTTTAGGATTGTAGGTACTTTCGACTATAGGCAATAGTGCCAATTCCAGAGGCATTCCGCGCCGTTCCAGTTCAGTGACAATATGGTACAGAAAAGGCGCAGCATTTTCTGACGCAGTTTTCAGCAGTTTTTGATTGCGAATAAAAAAGCGTTTTTGACTTTCAATGTCTTCATTTTCAGGAATGTTCAGGCTCATCTGATCAGCAATGCGCTGCCAGATGTTATCGTACTGGGCCAATTTGCTGTCAGGTTGTAACGGTGAATTATGTTTCAATAAAGCGTTGGCTACCTGTTGTGCTGTAGCTGCTTTATCCTGAACCGGATCTGTTGGATAGGAGCTCTCATCCCGGCCTGCTGTTTTATGCTGTTGGGGTGGAACAGCACAACTGGCAAGCAGTGCAGCCGCTACCGCGACAGATAATTTATTCAGCATTTATGTGTCCCAAAATCAAAAATCCGCCTTATGTTACCTGCTCAGCCTTCAAAAGCAAGGTTAGTGATCAAAAACGATCTTTGGCGGATCGTAATGCGGTGAACAGATCCACGGCATTGGATTGTTGCCAGCGGTGTTGCAATGCTGCATCCTCAGCCCTTAAAAAAGGGTTGATTTGCCGCTGCACAGCCAAAGGAGTAGGCAAGGTTGGTTGTTGCATTTCCCTTTGCTGTTTACACCAGTGTTGGTAGTTGGCCAATTCTGTATTATCCGGATCAGCCCAAAGGGCAAACTCCAGATTGGCCAGAGTGTATTCGTGTGTAGCATAAATTAAGGTTTGATCCGGCAACTGCAGAAGACGTGACAAACTTTGCCACATCTGCGCTGCTGTGCCTTCAAACAATCGGCCACAACCTGCATTAAACAGCGTATCACCAGAAAACAGAACGGGCGCTGAATAGTAGGCAATATGACCAAGAGTATGGCCAGAAAGTTGCAGCACCTGAAAAGTTAAATCAAACTGACTCAGTTTTAACTGATCATTGTCCTGTAGCCAGTGATCGGCATGGGGAATTTTATCTTGTTCTAGAGCTGGAGCATAAACCATCACTTTGGGCCAGAGTCGTTTTAGCTCCATTATCCCTCCGGTATGGTCAGGGTGATGGTGGGTAATGAGGATCACTTCAAGTTGTAACTCGTGCTGCTGCAAATAGTGCTGAACTGCATTGGCGTCACCCGGGTCGACAATCAGGGCCGACTTTGCTTGGCGCAGGCACCAAATGTAGTTATCCTTAAAAGCCGCAATGGCGGTGATGTCTGACATAAAAAATTTCCAAGGCTTATGTTCTTATAAGGTGTAGTGTACCGGATGAAACCAGCTTTAAGTTACCACAGTACAATAATACCCCGACAATGGTCACAATTGCCGCAAGGTGAGCAAATGGCCAGAGCCATAGAGTCGCAATTAAGTCAGTGGTGGCCGAAGATTTTTGGGTATCATTTGCTGAAAGTCGGGAGTTTAAGTAGTGCTTTGGATACATCCTCCTGCGCGATCAAACATCAAATCAGCTTAAACGAGCAAATGGAGCAGGCTGGTGTTGTGGCTGAACCTGATGCTTTGCCTTTTCTCGAGCAGTCTATAGATGCAGTATTATTGGCGCATTGTCTGGAGTTTTATCCGGACCCTCACCATATAGTGCGTGAAGCTCACAGAGTGCTGATGCCTGATGGCTATCTGCTGTTAAGCGGATACAATCCACTAAGCAGCGCGGGGCTGCTAAAACTTTGGCCCGGTGTGAAGCAACAATTGCCATGGGCTGGACGGTTTTTTACGCCTTCCCGGGTGAAAGACTGGCTACATTTACTTGGATTTGAAGTGATGTATGAACAACGTTTTTTCTGGTCCAGTTTGCTCGGCAAGCATAAGCCTGACAGTCGTTGGCAGAAATGGTGCGAAACTTATCTGGGCTATTTTGGCGCGTCTTATTTACTGGTCGCCCGTAAAAGGGTATTGCCATTAACGCCGATCAGGCCTAAATGGCAACGAGCACCGGCTTTTCAGACCGCAGTCAAAGGCATTAGCGCGCGGCAGGGCTTGTATCACGATTAATTTGATTTTGGTTGCTTTTGTAGCCATTGATCCAGTTGATTGGCAAATTGCTGCTTATCCTGCGGTCCTAATGGCGCTGGACCTGACAACTGAATCCCTGTATTACGCAGCTCTTCCTGTAAGTTACGCATCGTTAGTCTGTCACTGATATTGTCTGGAGTCAGCAAGCGGCCTTTGCTGGTAATACACAAAGCTCCTTTGGCAACCACGGCAGCAGCTAACGGAATATCGTTACTGATCAGTAGATCGCCAGATGCGATGCGCTGTTCAATATAACGGTCGGCCACATCAAACCCCTGTTCCACCTGAACTGCTCTGATATAAGTACTGCGCGGAATTTGTAGGCTGTGGTTTGCGACCAGATAAAGAGGCATTTGTTTTCGCTCAGCGGCTTTAAACAATATCTCTTTTAACACTTTTGGGCAGGAATCTGCATCAACCCAGATTGGCATCCTGATGATCCTTTAAAAGTTGTTTTGCTGCCTTACGGCTTAATTTCATAAAAAACAGCAGTGGATCTGCCACGCCAGGTTGCTCAGCTTCAACAAAGCCTAATTGTTGATAACACTGCACAGCAATGTGGTTTTTACGATAAACAAAAAGCGAAAAATCCCGCTGAGGTTGCTGTTGTAAACCTTGTGCAATCAGACCTTTAATTAGTGTTTTGCTATGACCTTGGCCTCTTCTTTCCGGATGTACTAACAAACGTGCCAAATGGTTGCAATCAAAACGATCACAAAGCTGACCAAAGGCAACGCGTTGTTTGTGCTGATAGAGCCAGTAACTTTGAGTGCCAGGTAAGTACAACTGTTGTAAAAATTGCAAAGCACGGATAGGGAAATAAAAGCCCTGACCGCCCCATTGATCCAAATCCTGTTGTGAATCAAACCAATTATGTAAATAGGCTGATTGCTCTGGAGTGACTGGAGATAACTGATAGGGTGGGTGCTTCATAAACTGTCTCTTACTAAAGTCAGCTGGTAGCCCCTTTGCTTAAACTGTTCTATCAGGCCTTGATCACCTGCCAGATGCAAAGCTCCAACCAGCACAAAAACAGGCTCGTCGTACCTGGTTTCGACCAGGTGCTTAACCCATGCTTTATTCCTCTTCACTATCAGAGTTTGGTAAATCGCAGGGTAGCTTTTTAGGTCATCCAGATATAGGTGTTCGAGTTGTTTAAGATCGCCACTGCGCCAGGCTTTTCGCATTGCATCAAAATCTTCAGCACTGTCATCTAAATCATCCATCGTACTTTTAATCAGAGTTTCAGCACCTGCATCATTTAGCTCTGACAGCACGGCTAAATGTTGCTGCATGGTCTCAAGACCTTTAATCGATTTACCAGACTTTTTCGCTTCGCCCTGCAGAAACTCGTCAACACCAGGAGCTGTGGCGCCTTCAGCTTTTAGCTGAGTACTGGTTAACATTACTGCGGCAAAAGCAGGTTTAAATCTGGAAATCTGTTCAAGCGGGACCTGATGTTCTTTGCAGTACTGCGCCAGTTGTCTGGCTAATGGCTCAGACAAATGCTGCAACAAATTTTCACCTGAGGGGTAAGAGTTCAACGCGATCATTTGTTGTATTCCGTCTGGGCTTGTTAGCTGCGCCAAATCTGTTTCCAATAACAGAACGTCACTTTGCTTTAATGCTTGTAGGAAGGCCGCAGGTAAAGGGTAATCTTCAGCACTGAGCATATGGATTGAACCCGCCAGAAAAAAATGCTGATTTCCTTTACTGACTTTCCAGACGCCGTCTGCCAGTGTCTGGCAGGTCACGAGAAGTAAAAGGCACGAGACTATAATACGGATCACTGCTGACGACCTCTGAGATAAACTGTCTGACTAATCAAAAGAGCCTACTTTGCCCCGTAGCTTTTTGCGTTCTTTATGTTGTGTTTTTTGTTTTAGTCTGTCCATGCGAGCACCAAAGGTAGGTTTAGTCGCCCGCCTTTTTTTCGCCTCAAAACTCGCCGTTTGTAGCAGTTGCATTAATTTCGCCACCGCATCTTCTTTATTCATATCCTGGCTGCGGTGAGTCTGAGCTTTAATGACAATAACGCCACTTTTGCTGATCCTATCGTCCGGATATTGCAGTAGTTTCTGTTTAAATGCTTCTGGCAAGCTACTGCGACCAACATCAAAACGCAGTTGCACGGCAGTCGAGACTTTGTTGACATGCTGGCCACCGCTGCCCTGAGCCCGGATAAAACTGAATTCTAGCTCATCCAGATCAAGCTCAAGGCCGGGTTTGACCTGAACCAAAGTTACCACATCAAATCGTCCGGAATTTGATAGGCAGCGTATGGGTCATCCTCAGCCTGAACTTCAGCGCTTTGCCCTGTGTTGTGCAGTACTATGATGGTTTCCGCTAAACGTTGCTGAATTTTTTCCGCCACTTTTACCGGGATCACATAGTACTGCTCGGCTAACTTGGCAATAGCGGCCTGGCC
Source organism: Rheinheimera sp. (assembly GCF_020217005.1). Lineage (GTDB taxonomy): Bacteria > Pseudomonadota > Gammaproteobacteria > Enterobacterales > Alteromonadaceae > Pararheinheimera. The sequence continues at coordinate 8,625 of NZ_JAIWOI010000036.1, forward strand.
TTTGGTCAGTTCGGCATGGATGCGGTTGCTAACGTACAAACGTTTGACCAGGCTGCCATCTGTGAAGTTAAAAGCGGTTTCACCTTTGTGCGCTATGGTATTGAGCTCAATCAGTTGTTTGACCTGTGCAGCTAAAGCTTTTTTATCCTGCTCAGCTTTACGTTGACGATTTAACTCCTGATCGCGTTGCAGTTGTTGCTGTCGGCTTTGTTCAGCCAGGACTGAAGCCTCATTGACTACAGTGCCATTTTTTCCTGCTTGCACCCGTTCTTTATGTTTTTCTTTTTTAATGGCTTTTAGCTTTTTCTCATTGCCAAGGCCAGCCTTTAGCAATTGTTCCTGTAGTGACTTACTCATAAGAATATCCTATCGATCCGATGATACTATTGTTTCATGTTAAAGCGGCGCTGCAAAGAGCAGAAGGGCAGACTAACTGCCGAAGCAAAAAATGCGTTATGATAAGGCACTTTAATTGAATTTGTACGGGACCTTATCTTGTTATTTCACGATCTTGCGTTAGACCCTCGTTTAGTCCGTTCTATCCAGCATCTTGGCTTTGCGAAACCAACGCCAATTCAGCAGGAGGCTGTGCCTGCCGCTATGACAGGTAAAGACTTAATGGTTTCTTCGCAAACAGGGTCGGGAAAAACTCTGGCGTACTTACTGCCGATGATGCAGCGCTTGCTCCGCAGCAGGCCTTTATCCAAGCAAGATGCGCGTGCTTTAATTCTGGTTCCCACCCGGGAGCTGGCTCATCAGGTCTACGCCAAGCTGCGTTTGTTTGTTGCTAATACGCCTTTAACCAGCGCTTTGATTGTAGGTGGCGAGAATTTTAACGAGCAGGAAAAAATTCTGAAACGTCAGCCAACTATTATAGTGGCCACCCCTGGGCGTTTTATTGACCATCTGCAGCATAAAACATTTTTTATTCAGGGCCTGGAAATGCTGATCTTAGATGAAGCGGATCGGATGCTGGATTTAGGCTTTATGCCACAACTGAATGAAATCAACAAAGCCGCCGATCACCGTTTGCGTCAGACATTGATGTTCTCCGCGACGTTAGATCATGCTGAGGTGAACGAACTGGCGATGTCATTATTGAAGTCACCGCACCGGGTTTCTGTTGGAGCCTCTTATCAGCAACATGAAGACATTGAGCAGCGCTGTTATTTCGCCGATCATTTATCTCATAAAGAGGCATTACTAGCCTATTTGCTAAAACAGGAACAAATAGGTCAGTTGATTATCTTTACAGCAACACGTGAAGATACTGATCGTCTGGCCAAACTATGTGATTCGATGGGCTACCCTGCTGTAGGCTTAAGCGGTAAGTTGACTCAAGGACAGCGCAATTCGGTGATGCAAGGATTTTCTGC
>NZ_JAIWOI010000037.1 GCF_020217005.1 Rheinheimera sp.
CAATAAGCATCAGGTGCTTGTTACTACAGATGTCGCATCTCGGGGACTGGATTTACTGCAGGTTAGTCATGTCGTGAACTTTGATTTGCCTAAACATGCGGAAGAGTATGTGCATCGCATCGGTCGTACCGGCAGAGCTGGAGCTAAAGGTATAGCCATTTCTTTGGTTGGGCCAAAAGATTGGGCGGCATTTTGTGCGATAGAAAGCTTTTTACGCCGTCCTCTTCCTATGTATAAGGTAGAGTCTTTACCAGCCAAATTTAAAGGCGTGGAGCTGCATGCTCCAGCAAAAGCAGTGAAGAAAGCTAAGCCTGCAGTGAAGAAGACGAAACAAAAATCCGCAGATACAACATCAAAAGCCAAGCCTGCCGCCAAACCTAATTTTTATCAGGCAGGCGATGATGGCATGACGCCTGTGAAGAAAAAGATCAAATAATTTACAGTAGTATGTTTTTTATTCGGAAAATAGTGCTACACTCAGGTCGTTACTTTGTAGATTTGTTCGACAGTTTTTATTGCAAGCAATTGTTTTGGCTGAAGAATTATTTAGAGTAACTGGAACGGCCAAAACCAGAAAAACTATTTTTCTGTCGGATCAGTAATAGCTATTGACCACTTTGTCGGGTTCACTGATAATGGGGTCGTAATATGTACTAGCTCGAACACGGCCGGTAATATTTAAGTCGCCAAACAATTGGCAAATTTAGTTAAAGTAAGAGAATGTTATGTCACAATTAATTTCCGGTACCGTTAAGTGGTTCAACGAAGATAAAGGTTTTGGTTTCATCGAGCGCGAAGGCGGTAAAGACGTATTCGTACATTTCCGCGCTATCAATGGCACAGGCCGCAGAACTTTAGTTGAAGGTCAACGTGTAACTTTCGAAGTTACTGAAGGCCAAAAAGGTCCTCAGGCTGAGAACGTAACTGTTACCGGTTAATAGTTTTCTGAAAAAGAGCCAACTTTTAGTTGGCTTTTTTTATGCCTGAAATTCAACGATTGGACTAATTTAACAACGGTTTATTAATGGCTAACTCTGACATTTGCAGACTTAAATCGTCAAAGTTCTAATGATAACTGCGCCAGAGCTTCCTGAGCTTTTAAGCCAACATGAATACCTACCAGTCGTACTTTTTTACCTTGTCCTCTGTGCCAGGCTTGCTCCAGTAGTTGTGTTAAGCTGGCCATATCCAGTTCGGGTTGTTGCTTTTCTACTGTTGTCTGCTGGAAATCAGCAAATTTCAACTTAATGCCAATTTTCTGAATATGAGCAGTTGCTTCACAACGTTCTATGCGACGCCTGAGTTTAGGTAACAGCTCAGACAAACTTTGTTGACCCGCATTCAGATCAGGGAGATCCTCGGTGTACGTATGCTCGACTGCTACAGATTTACGAGGGTAGTCGTTTTGCACGTCTCGACCATCACGGCCAAAACTGCGTTCTATTAAGGTTTCTGCAAAACTGCCGAAATGTTTGACCAGTGTATGTAAGGGGGCCCTTTGGATATCCACACATTTGTAGAACCCTAAAGTGGCAAGTCTCTCGGCGGTTTTTTTGCCTACTCCCGGGATCTTATGCAAAGGCAGGAATTTGACAAAGTCGTCGACTTTTGCTGGTGGTAATACAAACAAACCATCAGGTTTATTTTCATCACTGGCAATTTTGGCGAGAAATTTATTAGGCGCTACTCCAGCTGATGCTGTTAAACCAGTTTCAGCTAAAATCACCCGACGAATATCTTCTGCAATACGGGTGGCGCTACCGGAAAATAAGGTGCTGTCACTAACGTCTAAATAAGCTTCATCCAGAGATAAAGGCTCTACTTTGTCAGTATAACGATGAAAAATAGCCTGAATTTGTAAGCTGGCCGCTTTGTACTTTTCCATATTGCCCGGCAACAACAATAAATGAGGGCAAAGTTTAAGTGCCTGACCAGTAGGCATAGCGGAACGCACACCATAGACGCGGGCAGGGTAGTTACAGGTGCTGATCACTCCGCGCTCAGTACGACTGCCACCTATAGCCAATGGAATAGTGCGCCAGTCAGGTCTGTCCCGCATTTCTACCGCTGCGAAAAAACAGTCCATGTCGATATGAATGATTTTTTTCATTTACAAAGCACTGTTGGTTTATACAGCTTTATAATTGACCAGTTTTGGTTTTTTGTAAAGTTGTATACTGGTTTTATTTACAGTTGATGGGGCCTGGTGCAGGAGTAACCTACAGAAATCATTTTTTAGATGTTTAGATGGCTACTTAATAGCTGCAACTTTAATGGATTCCATGTAGAATGCTGCGCAGTTTTTTTGTAAATAGCCTGGCCCTTTTGGCCACCTGGGAGCAAGCATGTTAAAGCGCGAAATGAACATTGCCGATTTTGATCCGGAATTATGGCAATCCATTACTAACGAAACCCAACGTCAGGAAGATCACATAGAGCTGATCGCTTCTGAAAACTATGCCAGCCCACGCGTGTTGCAGGCTCAGGGTTCTCAGTTAACTAACAAATATGCTGAAGGTTACCCGCATAAGCGTTATTACGGTGGTTGTGAGTACGTGGACGTGGCTGAAGACTTAGCTATCGCCCGTGCAAAAGAACTGTTTGGTGCAGATTACGCAAACGTACAACCGCACTCAGGCTCTCAGGCTAACTCTGCAGTATTTTTAGCTTTATTAAACGCGGGCGATACCATTTTAGGTATGAGTCTGGCGCACGGCGGTCACTTAACTCACGGTGCTACCGTTAGCTCTTCAGGTAAATTATACAAGGCTGTGCAATATGGTTTGCATCCTGAAACTGGTGTGATTGATTATGCTCAGGCTGAAGCTTTAGCGCTGGAACACAAACCAAAACTGATCATCGCAGGTTTTTCTGCGTATTCAGGTATTGTGGATTGGCAGAAATTCCGTGAAATCGCCGATAAAGTGGGTGCTTACCTGATGGTGGATATGGCTCACGTCGCTGGTTTAGTGGCCGCTGGTTTGTATCCGAACCCAGTGCCAGTCGCTGACGTTGTAACAACTACAACTCACAAAACTTTAGCTGGTCCTCGTGGCGGTTTAATTCTGGCCCGTAAAAACGAAGAGATCGAAAAGAAACTGAACTCTGCAGTTTTCCCTGGTGGTCAGGGTGGTCCTTTAATGCACGTGATTGCTGCGAAAGCTGTAGCTTTTAAAGAAGCACTGCAACCTGAGTTTAAAGTCTATCAGCAACAAGTACTGAAAAATGCAGTAGCTATGTGCGATGAGATGATCAAACGTGGTTATAAGATCGTGTCTGGTGGTACGCAAAACCATTTGTTCCTGATGGATTTAATCGACAAAGACATCACAGGTAAGGAAGCGGACGCCTGGTTAGGTCTGGCGCATATCACAGTGAACAAAAACTCTGTGCCAAATGATCCACGTTCACCATTTGTGACCAGTGGTTTACGTATAGGTACTCCTGCTATTACCCGTCGTGGTTTTAAAGAAGCAGAGGCTCGTTTGGTTGCCAACCTGATTTGTGACGTGCTGGACAGCCGTGGCGATGCTGGTGTGATCGACAAAGTACGGGCTCAGGTCTCTGAAGTCTGTCGCCGTTTGCCGGTTTATGCCTGATAGCTTGTTATGACTGAATAAAGATAGAGTGTTATGATGGCCGCTTAATGCGGCCATTTTTTTCGGAGAAATTCCGTGTTTTGTCCTTTTTGTCGTGCCGACGATACCAAAGTTATAGACTCCCGCTTAGTTGCAGAGGGGTCACAAGTGAAAAGACGACGCGAATGCGGCGCCTGTCATGAACGTTTTACCACTTTTGAAGCCGCCGAACTGGTGATGCCCCGTATTGTGAAACGTGATGGTTCCCGAGAGCCTTATAACGACGCCAAGCTGCGCAGTGGCGTGATGCGTTCACTGGAAAAACGCCCTGTACCGACAGAACAGATTGAATCTTTGATCAGCAAAGTGGAAAGCTTATTACGTGCTACAGGTGAGCGTGAAGTGCCAAGTCAGTTATTGGGCACTTTGATTATGGATGAACTGGTGAAGCTGGATAAAGTCGCTTATGTACGTTTTGCCTCTGTCTATCGTTCTTTCAAAGATATCCGCGAGTTCGGCGAGGAAATAGCCCGGCTTGGAGACAACTAAGTGAGCTTTACTGAACTCGATCATCATTATATGGCGCGGGCCATAGAGCTTGCTCATCAAGGCCGTTTTACTACGGCCCCAAATCCAAATGTTGGCTCTGTGATAGTCAGAGACGGCCAGATTGTTGGTGAAGGATTCCATCGTCAGGCCGGCGGCCCGCATGCAGAGGTGTTTGCTTTACGTCAGGCTGAGCATCTTGCTTTAGGGGCAACCTGTTATGTCACTTTAGAGCCTTGTAGTCATTATGGCCGAACTGGTCCTTGTGCTTTGGCATTGGTCAATGCAGGGGTGAAAAAAGTCATAGTCGCTATGTTGGATCCCAACCCGTTAGTGGCGGGTCGTGGCATAGAACTGCTCAAAGATGCTGGCATTGAAGTGGCGGTGGGTTTATTAGAGCAGCAAGCCCGGGCTTTAAATCCTGGCTTTTTAAGCCGGATGGAGCGGCGAAAACCTTATGTCCGGCTTAAACTGGCCTCTAGTCTGGATGGTCGTATTGCGCTGTCCAACGGTAAAAGCCAATGGATAAGCTCCGTAGAGTCACGTTCTGATGTGCAACTGATGCGCGCTCAGGCCCACGCCATCTTATCGACGGCTACTACCGTGCTCGCTGACAATGCCCGCTTAACGGTACGGGCTGATGCTTTGGCTATATCTTTTCTTGAAGATGGCTCTTTGCGTCAGCCAATCAGGGTTATTTTAGATCGCCGTTGTAAATTAACAGGTCAGGAGCTTTTATTTTCGCAAAATGGCCCCATAGTGCTGGTGCATGCTAAAGCATACACTCCGGCATTTGAGCATCCGCAAGTACGTTTTATCGCGCTGGATGCTGATGATTCAGGTTTGAATTTAAACGAATTAATGGCGGTATTGGCTAAAGAACAGATCAACGATTTGTGGGTGGAAGCCGGAGCTGTGCTGGCGGGTTCGTTATGGCAGGCCGGACTGGTGGATGAACTCATTGTGTATCAGGCGCCAGTGCTGTTAGGAGATAAAGCCAAAGCCATGTTGCAGCTTCCTGATTATACTGAGCTGGCGCAGGCGCAGCCGTTTGTATGGACTTCAGTGCAGACACTGGGGCCTGATTTAAAATTAATAGCAAGGTTAGAGCCATGTTTACCGGAATAATTGAAGCCACAGGACGGGTGAGCGCCATTAAAGCTTCAGGTGTGGATTTAAAGCTGACCATTGAATCAGACAGTCTGGATTTTTCTGATGTCAAACTAGGTGACAGTATTGCCAGCAATGGCGTTTGTCTGACGGTCACTGCCTTGAATGGCAACAGTTTTAACGCCGATGTGTCCGGCGAAACCGTTAAGCGCACTTTGTTTGGCCAATACAAAGCAGGGCAGTTACTTAACTTAGAAAAAGCCCTGCTGGCGACAGGTCGCTTAGGTGGACATTTGGTTAGCGGGCATGTCGATGGCATCAGCAGCGTTGAAAAAATAGAGAAATTTGGCGAAGCCTGGCAAGTCTGGATCAAAATGCCAAAAGAGCTGGCCCATTACATTGCCGAAAAGGGTTCTATTACAGTGGACGGTATCAGTTTGACAGTCAATGAATTAAGCGCTACAGCTTTTCGTTTAACTATAGTGCCGCACACAGCTCGGGAAACCACTTTGATGAACCTCAAAGCGGGCAGTCAGGTGCATCTGGAAGTGGATTTAATAGCGCGTTATTTAGAACGTTTGCTGCAAGGCCGCGAAGGGGCTGGCAGTAAAGGCGTGACTATGGATTTATTGCAACAACGTGGTTTTTTATAACGCAGTAAGGTGAAGTATGCAACTGAATACACCAGCAGAAATTATTGAAGATATTCGTCAGGGAAAAATGGTTATCCTGATGGATGACGAAGATCGTGAAAACGAAGGCGATTTAGTAATGGCGGCCGAATACGTGACGCCTGATGCGGTGAATTTTATGGCCACATATGGCCGGGGTTTAATTTGTTTAACCCTTACGAAAAAACGTTGTGAACAGTTAAAGCTACCCCTGATGGTAGATAAAAACTTATCGCCATTTTCTACGGCCTTTACCTTATCGATTGAAGCGGCTGAAGGCGTGACTACAGGCATTTCAGCAGCAGACCGGGCTCGCACTGTCAAAGCTGCAGTCGCTCGTGATGCCAAGCCAACAGATATTGTGTATCCGGGGCATATATTCCCGTTAATGGCGCAGGATGGGGGGGTTTTAGTGCGGGCAGGCCACACCGAGGCAGGTTGCGACTTAGCTCGTATGGCGGGTTTAGAGCCAGCTGCCATGATTGTTGAAATTTTAAATGAAGACGGCACTATGGCGCGCCGTCCTGACTTAGAGATTTTTGCTCAAAAACACGGTATTAAAATAGGCACCATAGCCGATTTAATTGAATACCGTAATCTGCATGAAACTACTATAGAGCAGGTGGCCAGTTGCCAGTTACCTACTGAATTTGGTGAGTTTAAGCTGGTGACTTTCCGTGACACTATAGACAACCAAATTCATTTTGCTCTAGTCAAAGGGGCAGTAGAAGCTGAACAACCAACTTTAGTACGGGTGCATTTACATAATACCTTTAGTGATTTGTTATTGTCCGATCGAGGTGCTAACCGCAGCTTTTCTTTGCATTGTGCGATGAAGCGTATTGCGGATGAAGGCGGTGTGCTGGTGCTTTTAGGTAAAAATGAAAGCAGTCAGGAATTGGTACAGATGGTGCAGAACTTTGAGGCCGAAGATAAAGGCGAAAAAGCGAAAACTGAGCTGTGGAAAGGTACCTCCCGTAATGTCGGTGTAGGTTCACAAATTCTGGCCAGTTTAGGTGTGAAAAAAATGCGTCTGTTAAGCGCGCCGAAAAAATACCATGCTTTGTCCGGATTCGGTCTGGAAGTCGTGGACTATGTGTCTGAATAAGGCTCTGTAACAACTGCTGCAGAAACAGTAGCAGGGCACGGGCAATCTTGTGTTATCATGACGCCCGTTTTTTTGAATTCTGGTGTTTAACACCATTTTTTTGCAGCAAATATGCAATAAGGACCTCCAATGCAGGTGATTGAAGCAGGGTTAACCGCTAAGGGTAAAAAATTTGCCATCGTTGTGGCCAGATTCAACAGCTTTATTGTCGAAAGTTTATTAGACGGTGCTGTGGATACCTTAAAGCGTGTAGGTGACGTCGCTGATCAGGATATCACTGTAGTTCGCATTCCTGGTGCTTTTGAAATGCCTTTAGCTGTGCAAAAAGTTGCAGCCAGTGGCAAGTACGATGCGATCATTGCTTTAGGTGCAGTGATCCGTGGTGGTACCCCTCATTTTGAATATGTAGCAGGCGAATGTACCAAAGGTCTGGCCCAGGTCATGATGCAGCACAGTATTCCTGTTGCTTTTGGCGTATTGACTGTAGACAGTATCGAACAGGCTGTGGAGCGTGCCGGTACTAAAATGGGCAATAAAGGCGCAGAAGCAGCGATGTCCTCGCTGGAAATGGTAAACGTTCTCTCTCAGTTGTAGGATTTGTTGATGAAACCTAATGCACGTCGCTTGGCCCGCTCTTTGGCCGTTCAGGGAGTTTATAGCTGGCAAGTCAGCAAAAACCCTATTGGTGATATTGAACAGCAGTTACTGCTGGAACAAAACACCAAGCACCTGGACGTGGGCTATTTCCAGGATCTTTTACGTGGTGTGGCTGTAAATCATCCGGTGTTGGATGAAGCGGTAAAACCCTTTTTAGACCGTCCGTTTGAAGAAATTGATCTGGTCGAAAAAGCCATATTACGGGTATCAGCCTACGAGCTGAAATACCGCCTGGATGTGCCTTACAAGGTGGTGATTAACGAAGCCATCGAGCTGGCAAAAGCCTTTGCCGCTGACGACAGTCATAAGTTTGTGAACGGCATACTCGATAAAGCCGTCAAACGCCTGCGAACCGAATAAAAAATGGAGAGCCGGCGTAAGTCGGCTTTTTTATGGGTGAATTTGAGTTAATCCAACGTTGTTTTGCTGAAGCAGGCCGTAAACGCTCGGACGTTACCATTGGCATTGGTGACGATGGGGCTGTGTTACAGGTGCGCGAAGGTTGTGATCTGGTGATTACCACAGATAGCATGGTCGAAGGTATCCATTTTTTTCCGGACGTCGATCCGCGTTCGCTTGGGCATAAACTGGTGGCTGTAAATGTCAGTGATTTAGCAGCAATGGGCGCAGAGCCTTGCTGGTTATCCCTGGCCTTAACTTTACCTAAAGTGAATGAAGAGTGGTTGACAGCTTTTGCTGAGGGCTTGAGTGAAACCGCAGATTATTATAACTGCCAGCTAATAGGCGGTGACACCACCCGAGGTCCATTGAGTTTAACTATGATCGCCAAAGGTCTGGTACCTAAAGGTAAAGCCATCACCAGAGCTGGTGCACAAAACGGTGACTATCTCTATGTCACGGGTACACTAGGCGATGCTGCTTTAGGCCTGAAATTGGTTCAGGAACAGGTGGAAGTCAGCAAAAAACACCGTGCACATATACTGCAGCGCTTCCATTACCCAACAGCCAGGGTGGCTTTAGGCCAGGCGCTGCGTAATATTGCCAGTTCGGCTATGGATGTGTCAGATGGTCTGGCTGGTGATTTATTGCATATTCTGCGGCGCTCTAAGGTTGGCGCTGTGGTGGATGTCAGCAAGTTGCCTATGTCTCAGGCGCTGAAAGACAGCTGCACTGCGGAACAGGCGCTACAGTATGCTTTATCTGGTGGAGAAGACTACGAGTTATTGTTTACAGTACCTGAAAATCGACGTGGCTCTCTTGAAGTTCTATTGTCTCCCTATGGTGTTCCCGTCACTTGTATTGGCCGGATCACTGGTGCAGTAGGTAAGCTGGAGTTTAAACAGGGAGATTTGCCTTTTTTATACCAGCACCAGGGGTTTGAGCATTTTTAATGACCTCTACTAAAGCAAAACCTCAGTTTGAGTTAAAAAAGTGGACCCATTTCCTTGCCTTAGGCTTTGGGTCAGGACTAGCGCCTAAAGCCCCTGGTACTTTTGGAACTTTGGCTGCATTACCTTTCATTTATCTACAATCCTTAGTCATGCCACAGTTTGCGTTGATCTGGGTGTTGTTTGCTTTTGTACTGGGCTGCTATGTCTGTGGTCAGACAGCAAAAGATATCGGTGAACATGATCATGGCGCCATAGTCTGGGACGAAGTCGCAGGGTATTGTCTGACTATGTGGTGTATACCCTTTGAATGGCAGTACCTTTTGGCTGGCTTTTTACTGTTTCGCTTTTTTGACATCGTCAAACCCTGGCCTATACGTTTATTGGATAAAAAAGTCCATGGCGGTTTTGGTATCATGATTGATGATATGGCGGCTGGATTCCTGAGCTGGCTGATCCTCTTCGCGCTGGTGCAGTGGCAAGCTTTTAGTTAATATAAATTTTTCCCTGTTCCCCGGTGATTGCTGTGCGTTTTTCGCTGTTGGTTTTTTTAGCTTTATTCTCCGTTGCTCTGTGCGCTCAGGGCCGGCCAGGTTCCATTTATGATTTTGATATCAAACACTGGAACAGTGCGGATGGCTTATCGTCAAACTCGGTCAGGGCCATTAGTCAGGATCAATCTGGTTATTTATGGGTGGGTACTTTGTACGGCCTGAATCGTTTTGATGGCCAGCATTTCACTCAATTCAGTACCAAAACCAGCCGTCAATTGGCCAGTAACTCGATTAACAAATTATTGTTGGATCAAAAGGGTTACATGTGGGTTGGCACTAAGTCCGGCCTGTCAGGTCTTAATCCTCAAACTCTGAAATTTGACCGCTATCCAATTTTGGCTGAAGTTACTTCTCTGGTTCTGGTTTCACCTGACGAGCTTTGGGTTGCAGCTGAAAATCTGTTTCGGGTAAAGCAGGGCAAGGTTAG
>NZ_JAIWOI010000038.1 GCF_020217005.1 Rheinheimera sp.
CCGGATAAATAGTATAAAAGAACCTGTAGTGCAGATGGAGCAAGCCGGGGATGCCGTGTGGGTGAGCACAGCGCGGCATTTGTATAAGCTCAGCCCGCAGGGCCAAATTGAGCAAATCGAACTGCCAGAGGAACTGCAGCAGCATCCGCTTTATGACTTAAGCTGGTTTAACGGCACATTGCATTTTGCCAGTGAGTCGGGTTATTTCCATTTAGACAAGCAGCAAGGTGTTGTTCGCTGTGCCATTGATGGTGTGGACAATTCGGCTGTCTATAAGCTATTCAGAGACAATTCCGGAAGTGATTGGATCTCAGGATACAATAAGCTGTATCACCGGCATACGGGTCAGCAGTGGCAACAAATTAGTGCTGAAGAACTTGGCAGTTCCCCCTGGTTCAGTGACATTTTTGAAGACAGAGATCACAATATTTGGATGGCCAGTTTCAGTGAGGGTCTTTACAGAGCTTCTCCGGGCAAAATGCGGCGTGTTTTGGGCCAAGGACAAAAAGATAGCGTAGTGCGCAGCCTGCGTTATTCCCCACGTTTAAATGGCATGCTCGTCGCTACCCAAACTAATGTTGGCTTATTAACAGAGGATGAAGCTTTTATTGAACTGGTGGATCACCAGTCTCTGCATCAAAGTACTGTCTATGATTTCTACGATAAAAACAATCTGCTGTGGCTTGGAACAGACAATGGTTTGTTACTGTACAACTTTGACGATAAAAGCATCAGCAGGCCTTTTAAAGAACTGGCTAATAGTGCTATCCGCGTTGTTCAGCCCAGAGCAGCATCTGGCTTATGGATTGGTGGTGCAAATGGACTATATCAATACGATGGCACAGATTTAGTTGCTGCGCCTTTTAACAGTGATTTGGAATCGAGCTTCGTAACTGTCATTGAGGAACAAGACCAGGAGCTGCTGATTGGGACAACCAGTGGTTTGTATTTATACCAGCAGGAGAAGCTGAACAGAGTCGGGCTCGGAACCCCTTTGTTTGGCGCTTACATAACCAGCATTCTGACTTTACCTGACCAGCAACTATTGGTTGCAACTCTGGATGATGGCTTGTTTATCAAGTCAGCTCAAGGCCAGTGGCAACAGTATGACAGCAGCAATGGGTTACCTTTAGATCCTGTCATCAGCTTGTGGTTTGACAAAGATAGCCACTACCTTTGGGCCAGTAGTTTAAAAGGAGTATTCAGGTTCAAGCCACAACAAAGCTCCGCGGAGCAGCTCAAATTTGAGATGGTTTTGTCACCTTATGATCGGCAACTGGGTACTGCACCAGGGCGTTGTTGTAACGGAGCAGGTCACAGCAAAGTGGCAAAGTGGCAGGATCAGTTATGGTACCCCAGTCTGAAAGGTTTGGTGGCGGTGCCACTGCAGCTAACTACGGCACCGGATCGAATCTTAACGCCCTTGCTGCAGGAAGTGATGGGGCAAAAGGCTTACATTCTTCAGCCTGATCAGCATCAGTTGGTGCTGGAAACGTCCGATCGTAATATCAGCATTCGATACAGTGCACTGGAATTTATTAAAGCCAACGCCATTGAGTTCCGTTATCAACTCAAGGGGTTTGATCAGGAATGGCAGCAAGTGGGTCAACGTCGGGAAGCTATTTATACCAATTTGCCACCCGGCCACTATCAGTTTGTAGTACAGGTGCGTTATGGCAGCCAGTCGTGGACGGATCAGCAACAACTTAAGCTTGAACTGGTTGTACCGCGGCTTTTCACTGAAACCATAGTATACAAGGGCCTATGGGCGTTGCTGATCGTGCTTGCCTTATATGGTCTGGCCTGGCTTTGGCGGCGTAATGCAGTGATGCAACAACAGGAGCTGAGTAAACTGGTGCGGCTTCGTACTGCGGAACTGGAAAACAGCAATGCCCGTCTCTATGAATTGAACGAGCAATTATCGCAGCTTACTCACAAAGATACCCTCACCGGACTCAGAAACAGACGTTTCCTGTTTGAGCAATTACCTAAAGATGTTGAACAGTACCAACACAACAGGGATGCTTTACTGCAGCAAGGACGTTGTATAGCCCTGCTGCAACTTGATATGGATAATTTTAAATCGGTCAATGATTTATACGGCAATAGTGCAGGGGATTCTGTACTACAGCAGATCAGTGGTTTGTTATTGCGTGAAAGCCGTGGAGCAGACTATGTAGTACGTTATGCCGGTGAGCAGTTTGTGCTGGTGCTAAGAGATGTTGAGTTTGCCTCTGTTCGCGATATCGCCTTGCAACTGAACCAACTGGTCGCTGCAGCCAGTTTTCAGATCCCGGATGGCCGCACTGTGTCTTTGACTTGTTCCATTGGTTACAGTTGTTTTCCGCTGGAGCTGTTAGGTGGTCAGTTAATTTCCTGGGAAATCTCACTGCAGCTATCCGAAATTGCTCTGCGTAAGGTTAAACAATCTGGCCGCAATGGCAGCGCTACTTTAGGTTTTGATCCTCAAGTGGATGCTTTTGAATTTGAAGATTCGGGGCATATCGACGTGCAGATTGAAAAATTACTGGCAGATGGGCTGGCATGGTTTGAAGTAAAAAGCTATCGTCCCTAGCCGTCGTCCTTGAAGCTGCAACATCAATGCCTTAGGCTAGCAGCCGTCGTCCTGACGCTGCAACTTGGTTGCCTGCAAGTTCTTGCTTGAATAGGAAAGACACAGAAGGGCGGGGCAAAACCCGCCCTTACAGCAAAACAGATTTAGCGGCTGAGAAAAGCTTCTACTTTGGCCTGAATACCAACGCAGTCTAAACCTAGCTCAGCATAGATTTGTTCCTGAGTACCATGCTTGATAAAAATATCGGGCAAGCCAATATTCAATAGCCTCACAGGAAATTGTTCAGCGATACAATATTCGTTTACTGCAGAACCAGCACCTCCCATCAATGCGTTGTCTTCAATAGTCACAAAGTGGCTATGAGTTTTCGCAAGTTCAGTGAGCAAGTGCTGATCCAGCGGTTTCACAAAACGCATATCAACCAAAGTGGCATTCAGCTGGTCAGCTACAATGTGGCAGGCTTGCAACAAAGGTCCAAAAGCCAGCAAGGCGACTTTTTCTCCCTGACGACGCACCACTGCTTTACCTATAGCGAATTCGGTCATTGCTGATGCGGGAGTTTCACCGTTTCCGCTGCCCCTTGGGTAGCGCACTGCTGCGGGGCCTTTGTGTTGGTAGCCGGTGTATAACATCTGACGGCATTCGTTTTCATCTGAAGGCACCATAATCAGCATATTGGGAATACAACGCATAAAGCTCAGATCAAACGATCCCTGGTGAGTCGGGCCATCTGCACCTACAACACCAGCGCGGTCTATTGCAAAAAGCACGTCCAGATTTTGAATAGCTATGTCGTGGATCAGTTGATCATAACCGCGTTGCAGGAAGCTGGAGTAGATTGCGACTACAGGTTTTAAGCCTTCAATAGCCATACCTGCAGCTAAAGTCACAGCATGCTGCTCAGCGATAGCCACATCAAAATAACGATCTGGATAACTTTTAGAAAACTGGACTAAGTCTGAACCTTCACGCATAGCTGGTGTAATGCCCTGCAACTTTGGATCCATTGCTGCCATGTCGCAAATCCATTGTCCAAAAATATTGGAAAAGGTAGCTTTGCCTGTTTTTTTAGCTGGCTGGCACTGGGCTGTAGGATCAAATTTGCTGACCGCATGATAACCAATAGGATCTTGTTCGGCAGGCAGATAACCTTTGCCTTTTTTTGTGACCACATGCAGTAATTGCGGGCCTTTGAGGTTGCGCATGTTACGAATAGTATCAACCAGACTTTTTACGTCATGACCATCTATTGGTCCTATATAGTTAAAGCCTAATTCCTCAAAAAAAGTACCAGGTGTAACCATACCTTTAAAATGTTCTTCTGCACGGCTGGCTAACTGATGCAAAGGCGGCACGCCACTTAATATCTTTTTCCCGCCCTCACGCAGGCTGGTATAAAAGTTTCCCGATAAAATGCGCGCAAAATATCGGTTTAAAGCACCAACATTTTCGGAAATTGACATTTCGTTGTCGTTTAAAATCACCAGCATATCGGGTTTGACTTCACCAGCGTGGTTCAACGCTTCAAACGCCATACCTGCAGTAATAGCGCCGTCGCCGATCACTGCTACGACTTTGCGGTTTTTCTGCTCAGCCCGGGCGGCGATAGCCATCCCCAAAGCTGCGCTGATTGAGGTGCTGGAGTGACCAACACTCAAGGTGTCGTATTCACTTTCTTCGCGCCAGGGAAAAGGATGTAAGCCATCTTTTTGTCTGATGCTATGCATTCTGTCACGACGGCCTGTCAGTATTTTATGCGGATAAGCCTGATGACCCACATCCCAAATTAAGCGATCAAAAGGCGTGTTGTAGACATAATGCAATGCGACTGTCAGCTCGATAGTGCCCAGACCTGAGGCAAAATGGCCACTGCTTTGACTAACGGTTTTTAATAAAAATGCCCTTAATTCATCACTCAGAGCTGGAAGTTCGTCCTGCGGCAACTGACGTAATTCGGCTGGCAAGTTGGCCTTGCTCAGCAGCGGGAAGTCGAGACTATTCATGGTCATGAGAATGCCTGTGTTAAAACTGTCGCGCAATAACGTACCGGGCCAACGCCACCAGTTCGTCTGTTGCATAAGGAAGTTCGCGTAAAGCGGCTAATGCCTCTTCTACCAATAAGTGTGCTTTCTGCTTGGCCTGATCCAGCCCTAATAAAGCCGGATAGGTGGCTTTATTGGCTTTTTGGTCTGAACCTGCTGTTTTGCCCAGCACCTGGGTGTCGCCTTCAATATCCAGAATATCATCCTGTACCTGAAAGGCTAATCCTATGGCTCTGCTATAGCGCACTAACGCGTCTAAATGTGCTGCATTATCCACTGGACTGGCCAGATAAGCAAAACGTACAGAACACTCAATCAACGCGCCGGTTTTTAACTGATGCATTTGCTCCAGTGCATCCACCGACATTTTTTGGTTAGTGTGAGCTAAATCTATAGCCTGGCCACCGCACATACCGTTATAGCCTGCATGTAACGCAAGTTGTTGCACCATAGACAAAATACGTTGCGGCGCAACCTGCTGGTAGTTATGGCTACTTAACAGTTCAAAGGCGAAGGTCTGCAATGCATCACCAGCCAGAATAGCGCTAGCTTCATCAAAAGCTTTATGACAAGTGGCTTTACCGCGGCGTAAATCGTCATTGTCCATGGCAGGCAAGTCGTCATGGATTAATGAGTAGGTATGTAAGGCCTCAATGGCGGCGGCAGGGCCATCCAAATCTGCTAAAGAGGCACCTAACATCTGGCCGCAACTATAAACTAAAAAAGGCCGCATGCGTTTGCCGCCCAGCAACAAACTATAAGCCATCGCCTGTTGCAGACGTGGATCAGTTAAGGGCTTTTTTTCTAATTGCTGTTGCAGTACCTGTTCCAGCCTTTGCTGGTAAGAGGTCAAAGAATCTAACGTCAAATCATTCACCTTCGGTTGCTACAAAAGGTTCCAGATGGTCTTGACCGGCATTCTGGACTAATAACTGAACTTTTTGTTGTGCAGCCTGTAACTGCTGCTGACTGGTACGGGAGAGCTCTATACCACGTTCAAATTGTTGTAATGCCTGGTCAAGGCTAAGCTCACCTTGCTCCAGTTGCTGTACTATCTGTTCCAGCTCTGCAATGCTTTGCTCAAAGTGGCTGAAATCTGTTTTCTTTTTTGTCATATTTTCGCCTGATAATGGGGTCTGACCAAGCCCAGCGCGCTATTATGAGCAATCAGGACCGCGTTGGGAAAGGATAAATTTGTCTGATGCATTAATTTATAGTTAACTATCCCATACTTTTGCCGATAACTCACTATAAGCTAAGATAAAACCAGCTTTGAGCCGGTACAAAACCAAAGATTTGCATTCAGTTCTCCGGGAGATATGTAGTGGATTTAGCAACAGTCATAGGGTTAGTCTCTGTCATGGGGATGATGGTTTGGGCTATGTTTTTGAGCTCCAGCGGCAACTTGGGCATGTTTTACGACTTCGTCTCCATCGTTATTGTCTTTGGCGGTAGTATCACTGCTGTAGTGATGAAGTTCACTTTCACCCAGTTGGCGGACTCAATGAAAGCAGTGGGCAAAGCCTTTATGTTTAAAATTGAGTCTGCCGAAGAACTGATCGAAAAAGCAGTACAATTGGCTGACGCAGCGCGCAAAGGTGGTTTCTTAGCCTTGGAAGAAGCTGAAATTCCAAATGCATTTATGCAAAAAGGCATCAATATGTTGGTCGATGGTCACGATGCAGACGTAGTGCGGGGCACCTTGGAAAAAGACATTGAGTTAACCTACAGCCGGCATAATGTCGCTATTAACGTATTTAAGCAACTGGGGGATTTAGGCCCTGCCATGGGGATGATTGGAACCCTGATTGGGCTAGTAGCTATGTTATCCAACATGTCTGACCCAAAAGCCATAGGTCCGGCTATGGCGGTTGCCTTATTGACTACTATGTACGGTGCAATTCAGGCGAACTGCATATTTTTGCCATTGTCGGAAAAAATGGCTGTGCGTAATGAAGAAGAAAAAACCAATAACGAGCTTATTCTGGATGCCATTATGGGCATACAGGATGGGCAAAATCCGAAAGTGATCGAAGGCATTTTGCGCAATTACCTAGCTGCTAAAAAACGCGAGCCTGCAGCTCCGGCAGCGGAGTAGGAGTTGATATGGCAAAGTGTCCAAAGTGTCCACCACCAGGCTTACCAGCCTACATGGGGACTTTTGCTGACCTGATGGCGTTGTTGATGTGCTTTTTTGTGCTCTTGCTGTCATTTTCCGAGATGGATGTACTGAAATTTAAGCAAATTGCAGGTTCCATGCAGTATGCTTTTGGTGTGCAAAACAAAATTGAAGTGAAAGACATTCCGAAAGGTACCAGTGTCATTGCTATGGAGTTCCGCCCTGGCCGCCCCGATCCAACGCCTATAGACACCATTCAGCAACAGACGGTGGAAATGACACAGCAAATGTTGAATTTCCAGGCTGGTAAAGAAGACGAAGCCGGTGGCAGGCAAGAGCAACGTGAAGATAAGACAGGTGGTCAGTCGACCAGTACAGAAGAAGAGCCAATGGATACTGTTGCCGCTTCAGCTGAAGTACAGGAACAAACCAACGAGTTGGTGAAAAAGATTGCTGAACAGCTGGAAAAGCAAATTATGGACGGCGCTATTGAGCTGGAATCTTTAGGTCAGCAAATTATTATCCGTATCAGGGAGAATGGCTCTTTTCCGTCCGGTTCTTCATTTTTACAGCCAAAATTTAAACCTATTATTCAGAACATTGGTGCCTTACTGAAGGATGTGCCAGGCGAAGTGACAGTGTCGGGCCATACAGATGGTGAGCAAGTCTCAGACGAGCTGCATAGCAATAACTGGGACTTGTCGGCACAGCGTGCAGTATCTGTTGCTTCTGAGATGCTCAAAGCGCCTGGCTTTGATAAAAATCGCTTAGTTGTAGTAGGCCATGCTGAAACCAGACCTTTAGTACCCAACGATACCGAAAGCAACAGAAGACGAAATCGCAGGGTTGAGATTTCTATTATGCAGGGTAAAGCAAAAGAATCTGAGCCTATTAGTCTGGAACCTGCGGCTCAGGGCACAGCAAAGCCGCAGCCTCAGCAGCAATAAAAGCTAAACTGTTGCATCAAGGCGCGCTATAATTCGCGCCTTTATTTTTTAGTGAGCTCTTTGTGATGGAATTTTTAGTCAAACTGCACCCGGAAATATCGATTAAAAGTAAATCAGTCCGGAAACGTCAGACCATGCTTTTAGAGCAAAATCTGAAAACTATCCTGTTGCGGTTAGATCCATCTGTTGCCATTAAAAACAATTACGACCATCTATTGGTGCAGCTGGAATCCAACAGTTCTAAATTGCGCCAGCAGATGATAGACCACTTGGCCTGTATCCCAGGCATAGTGCAGTTTATGGAAATGCAGTCCGGTACTTACACTTCACTGCATGATATTTTTGAACAAGTCAAAGCAGTATTTGCCCCCAGACTTGCCGGAAAAACCTTCTGTGTCCGGGTGAAACGCACTGGTGATCATGAATTTAGTTCGCTTGAAGCGGAACGTTACATAGGGGGGGGGTTAAATCAACAGATCCCATCTGCCCGTGTTCAGCTGAAAAATCCTGATGAAGTGGTAAGAGTAGAAATTAAGCGTGACCAGTTGATTATAGTCAGCCAGGTGTTTGATGGTATGGGTGGTTTTCCATTGCCAAGCCAAACTGACGTATTGTCCCTTATCTCTGGTGGTTTTGATTCTGCTGTTGCCAGCTATCTGATGATCCGTAAAGGTCTGCGTACCCACTACCTGTTTTTTAACTTAGGCGGTGCGGCCCATGAGACCGGCGTACGTCAAATGGCGTTTTACTTGTGGCAAAAATTCAGTTTGTCGCACAAGGTCAAATTTATCAGTGTGGATTTTGCGCCTGTAGTAGAGGAAATTCTGGAGAAAGTCGACAACGGCCTGATGGGCGTTGTGCTGAAGCGCCAAATGATGCGTGCTGCGGCTATAGTGGCTGAGCGTATAGGCGTACAGGCGATAGTAACAGGAGAAAGCGTGGGCCAGGTGGCGAGCCAGACCATAGCTAATTTAAGCGTGATAGACAAAGCAACAGATACGCTGGTGCTGCGGCCGCTTATTTATCAGGATAAGCAGGAAATCATTGATTTGGCTCGAAAAATTGGAGCTGAAGACATGGCTAAAACTATGCCCGAATACTGTGGTGTCATTTCCAATAAACCCACTATTAACGCAGACTTGCACAAAGTCTTGCTCGCTGAGCAACAACTTGATTTAGTGGCGTTAGAAAAACTGGCTTTGGATGCCAATGTACTGGATATCCGCACTGTTGAGTATCAGGCTGAGCAAAAAATAAGCACAGTGCTGGATGAGAGTGTTATGGCTTCGGATGCCGTTATTTTAGATATAAGGGCGCCGGATGAAGTAGACCTGAAGCCTTTAGCTGGAGTCAGCCACAAGGTTCTACCTATGCCGTTCTACAAACTGGCCAGTCAGTTTGCTCAGCTCGACCAAAATCAACAGTATTATCTGTATTGCGAACGCGGCGTGATGAGCCGTTTGCAGGCTTTATTGCTGGCTGAGCAGGGTCATAGCAATGTAGGGGTCTATCGCGGCGATTTGTGAAGTAAAAGCTGATATAGCGCCTGATGTGCGGGTAGGGACAGTTGGTGCTGCTCTGCCTGCCTGAGTAAAAATCCTGTGATGTATTCAAGCTCGCTGCGTCGTCCTTTGGCAAAGTCCTGTTGCATAGAGGAATAATTTTCAGCAGTCTGGTGGATAACCTGAGCTACTCTGCTTTGTATAGCGTCGAAGCTAAAGTTATAGCCTGACGCTTGTGCAACCAATACAAATTCTTTAATCAGCAGCTCTATAGCTGCAGCGTATTCAGGTAAACTCAATTCGCCATTTTTACATTGATGCAAAGCTGTCAGCGGATTGATCACCGCATTTACAGCCAATTTTTGCCAGAGTGCCGGCAATATATCTGTCATGATCTCAAGTGGCCCCAAAGCAACCTGCATCGCCTGTTCTACTTTTTGCTTTTGCAACAAGGCAGCCTGATTCAGTGCACCCAACACCGATTGCCCTTGGCCACTGTGGATCACAGTGTTTTCATCTGCTTTAAAAGCACCATGACTAGTAGTTAAAAACCAAAGCCCTTGTGCAGGTTTAAGCAAAGGTAAAAGTAGTTCGACAGTTCCCATGCCGTTGTGGCTTAGTACCAACTGTGCATCATCGGCCAGCTGCGGCAATAGCTGCTGAACCGCATCCAGCACCGCGTATGCTTTGACTGGTATCAGCAGATAAGAGTAGGGCAACTCAAGTTGAGCGGGTAACGAAATAAGGTGCTGGTTATGGCTTGATTGAAATGAAAATTCAAAAGCGCCAGAGTGACGGCGATGTAACTGCAGAGG
>NZ_JAIWOI010000005.1 GCF_020217005.1 Rheinheimera sp.
AACAGGCTGATTAAGCTTAAACGTTGTTGCATCGTTTTATCTCAGGCCGGACAGAAAATGGCGCTATGCTACCGAGCTGTTGCTTTGGATGCCAGTAAATATTCGACTTTAGCCCTACTCAGTCTGGGCAGGATTGAAATGCTATTGGTATACTGCAGCCTTTGATTTATCTCTGTGGAGAAATGAATGACTGGCTCAGAACTTGAACTCTGGACATTGGATGAACTCTGTGATCACGCCTTTGCAATATTTGAGGAATTGGCAGAGGAGAATCTGTCTGCGGCGGATTATCTGTTGTATCAACAACAGGCTGCAACTTCAGCTTATGTTGATTTAGTGCCGGCTACCGGGGATTGGGTTGAGCTGATCGCTATGGACATAGATCCTGAGTTGCACGTCGAAGCTCATATTGGTTTGGCTGATATCAATGGCGATACTGAGATGGTATTGGCCAGAATTTTATTAAGCAAAGAAAAATTTGAAACCTTATGTCATGCGCGCTGGCGTGGGCAGGACTAATTTTGGCTAAAAAATAAGCCAAGCCTCAGATTTTGTATCGTTTTTTCCAAATTTTTCTTTTGCGACTGGCCATGTTGCGCCTACACTAAAGTAACATCAGTAGCATGGATCGTGGATCTGAGAAAAACGAGGCAAAGGTTTGAGTCTTACCCGATTTGATTTTAGTAAGTTATTTGATCTCAATGTGTTAGTCCTTGAGTCTGACCCGGCGTCTGGCCATCAGTTGAAACAAATACTGACCAGCCTTGGTATCAGGAAAGTGGAACTTAGCCGCTCTGCTCAGCTGTTGTTGGCTAGTGAGCAGGTTGCTCCTTATGATGTGATTTTTCTTGATTATGATGCGGAACCTTCGATGGTTGGGGCCGATCTGATCGAGCTGTTGCTGATGAAAAATATCGTCAGCCCTTACTGTCGTTTGGTGGTGTTATCAGCTGCCACCGAGCGGCAGAAATATGCGGTGGATTACCCCTTTCATCAGATTGACTTCCTCAACAGGCCCTGCAACAAATTTCATATAGACGAGCAACTTAAACTCCATGTGCGATTGAAACCATTTATGGATCAGATCCTGCCTCTGGTCCATAAACGCCGTTATGTTGATGCCTTTAAATTAATAGGTGAATTACAACAAAAAGCAGGATCTGAGACTCCGGCCGCTGTGCTGCAATTAAAGGCCCAGCTGTTGCTCGAGCTCGGCGTGTTTGATGCTGCCTCTGCTTCTATTAAAGCTGCATGTGCCAGGCAACAAGACTGGGCCTTGTGGCTGCAATTTTTGCTGGACTACGAACAAGCCGATCTGGAATCCTGTAGTCACTTTTTAGCAAATGGCAGCGATGAGCAGTCCTGTTACCAGGAAAGAAAAGAGGTCTGGCAAATTTATCTGGCACTGGAAGATGAAGACTACAGCAGAGCTTGTGATATTGCCGGCAAATTGCCAACAGCAGGAATGTCGACCAGGATTACTCAATTAGTGAAGCTGGTGATGATGCTGTCGGATAAGACAGAACAAGCAATTGAATTAATTGAACGAAAAAGGCGACTTGCAGGTAGCGGTTATCAGTTTTGTATCTTGACCCTGAGCTTATGCAAAGTGCTGCTGTTTTTAATAGCTCAACCTCAGTCCGAGCAGCGCTTAGTTGCGTATCAGGCCATGTTACAGCAGTGTTTTCGCCAGTTAATCACAGATAAAGAAGCCAGCCAGTGTGCAGCTGATATTATCTGGTTACAGGGGAGCCTGGTAGCTCAGGCTGATGGCAAAGAAGCGGCAATCGCCTTCTTAGAAAAGCAGAAACAACATTTATCATCTATGCAGATGTCTGTTGCCAGTCAGTGTCATGGCGCCGCTCTGATGGCCAGCCTTGGAAAAATGAATGCTGCTTTTGATTTGATCTATCTGAGTAACAAAGCCTTGTATCTGATGCCGCACAGCATGCACAAAGTCTATGCTGCCTGTGTTCAGTTGCAGGCATTTCAGATGATTTACCCAAAAGCTGATAGAGGCCAGATTTATGCCCAAATGGGGTTACGACATGAAAAAGAAGCGGAGTTACGGCCTGCAGCTCAAATGTATTACAAAGCGTATCTGGCAGAACCCACTTACTTGTCCCATCAGGAACACTTAGCTAATTTGCTCAGTCAGTTAAAACTGAGCAAATATAAAACCTTTATACTGAGCGAATTTAACCAGCGCTAGAGGCCGCAGTAAAGCTCTGCTCCAGCACTAACGCCAGACGCACAGCGGCTTGTTGTAGCCGCTGTTCCAATTCTGGCAAATGTTGCTGCTGATAAGTTTGATCGATCAACATACCTGGTTTATAGCCCTGATAAATCAGTTTTACTAACAACACCGACTCATTGGCCCAATCCAGTACACTGACCTGTTGCCATTGTTTTTGCTTCTGTAACAGCGCTTGATACAAGGCTTGCTGTTTGGTTGCGTTTTGATACGACGCTGCTTCGAGAATTCTGCTATCCCAGACAGCATGTAAGTTAGAGGGCTCACCTTCAAAATAAACTGCAGTTTTATTGCCTCCTAAATCATCCGCATAACCAGCATGTAAAGGCTGATGCAAGTCGGCAATAAAATGACCTACAAATAATAAGGCCTCCAGTTGCTGTTTAGATGGAGCAAAAGGCGTTAGTTTTTGTCTTTGTTGTTCTATCGCAGACAAGACACAACCTTCGGCGGGGCAGTGCTGCATCGTCACTTTAGCGTCGGTGCGCTGGATATTGACGTAATGCCAGACTTTGCTGTGCTGGTATTCAGGTAAAGAACGTATTTGATCAGGCCAGGAACAGGCTTTGGTAAAATCTTTTTGTTCGTGTAATTGCATCAGTTGCTGTACTTTTTGCTGGCTGGCCGGGCTTAGTAATTGATAAGCCATAGAGCAGACCATCTGGTGGCCTAACTCGCCAAAAGCGAAAACCGGGCTACAAAACAACGCCAGAGCTAATACCAGATTACGCATGGATATTTCCTTATTCATCAACTAATTGAGTGACTTGCCAGTGAGCTAGCGGGCTTTGAGAGAGCAATGGTGATAGTTCTTGTAAGCAGTTTTCCATATCTTGTTTCAGTGTAAAAGGCGGGTTGATCACCAGCATGCCACTGCCTGTCATACCAAATCCTTCGGAATCTGGTTGCGGGCTGTATTCTATCCGCAACTGATTACGAATTTGTGTATCGACAATAGCGTCGATAAAGCTTTCTACCGCCTGGCGTTCTATAACAGGGTACCAAATCGCATAAGTGCCTTGTGGAAAACGTTGTATGGCTTGCTGTAAGCCTTTGATCAGGTCCTGATATTCAGTTTTCAGCTCATAGGGAGGATCTATCAATATCAGGCCACGTTTAGCCAAAGGCGGTAACATAGCTCGTAGTCCGGCCCAGGCGTCCATTTTTTCAATACGGCAATGCTTACGGCGTTGGAACTGACTGGCCAGTATAGGGTGGTCAGTTGGATGTAATTCGGTGGCCTGAATAGTGTCGGTCGGGCGGCATAATAAATCGGCAATTTTCGGAGAGCCCGGATAAAAAGCTAAATCATCGGCCTCATTGACCAGCTTGATGGTGTCAACATAAGCTTTAATTTCAGCGTTATTCCCCGCATAGTTCCAGACTTTACCTATGCCCGTCTGGTATTCAGCGGTTTTTTGCGCTTGCTCACTATGCAGGCTGTATAAACCGGCACCAGCATGAGTATCATGGTAGCAAAAAGGCTTATCTTTGCGTTTTAAGTAGTTCAGTATACTGATCTGAACCAGATGTTTAATCACATCGGCATGATTGCCTGCATGGTAACTGTGACGATAACTAAGCATAAGCCCACTCTTTTTGGATCGTTTTCGGAAGATTTTGGCGTCGAAGGCGCAATAAAAGCGCAAGCATACTGTGCCACAGCAGAAAGGCAAGTTTTCTTATGACTGCGGTTTGGTCAGAAGTTGTTTGGGGTTCTGACTGTGGCAGTGTTAAAATCCGCTGTATCGGCGTCACCGCAAGCACAGGACCTCCCTTGAATCGTAAAACTTCAGCAACCTCACCCCAGCAGCCTAAACATAGTCAGGCTGAGCTGCAAAAGCCATGGACTAAAGCAAAACCCGCTGCTGCTAAAACTGCAGGCGTAAAAGCAGCGGAGACAAAGGCCACTGCAGCTAAAGCTGTGTCGGCCAAAGTACTTAAACAAAATCGTCAGGAAGAAGCCAAAATTTATGGCGAAAACGCTTGCCGTGTCGCTTTTTTACAACGTCCGCAAGCCTTAGTGCGTTTGTATTTGAGTGAGCAAATGGCACCTAAATTTGCGGATCTAATGAAGTATCTGGCCGCCAATAAAAAAGCCTATCACGTGGTGTCTGAGGCTGAACTGGAAAAAGTTGCCGGCAGCCAGCATCACGGCGGGGTTGTGCTGTTGGTTAAACGTAAGGCGGTGTTATCACTGGCGAGTTATTTAACTCAAAACGGCCGTAAAAAACAGGATTGCTTACTGGCGTTAGACGGTGTAGGTAATCCACATAATTTAGGTGCTATAGCGCGCAGCTGTGCTCACTTTGGTATTAGTGGCATTGTGATGAAAGATCCTGAGTTACTGGCCCATGGTGCTGCGGCCCGCACTGCAGAAGGCGGGGTAGAGTTTGTTGAGGGGTTAAGTTGTGACAACCTGCCTTTAGCCTTGCAGTTGTGCAAGCAGGCAGGTTACACCCTGGTGACCACCTCAAGCCATGGAGGGGTATCTTTGTATACCACTGCATTACCAGCCAAAGTAGTGATCGTTTTTGGTGAGGAAATGTTTGGCGTATCACAATCTGTAGCAAAATCAGCAGATATAGCGCTGCAAATTCCTGGAACAGGTAAAGTGGAGTCATTAAACGTCAGCGTTGCCGCCAGCCTGATTTTAGGCGAATGGTACAGGCAACAGCAGTAGTTCAATCAGGCTCAGAGCGGCTTATTGTTGATCAACTGGCTGCTCTGAGTTGTGCTTGCTGCTGTTGTCGTTTCACCTGTAGGCCCGTTTGAGTGCATCCAATAAGGTGAATAGGGCAACTTTCTGTTTAAAAGCAAACTATGCTGATTGCCCGCTAATGTGTCTAAGCCTTCCATTCAGTCGCCACGGATGAACGCTGTCGAACTCCGGCTTTACCAATCAATAAAATCCCAGGCTGTTACTCTTTAAAATCTCACGATGCTTTCTGAATCTGTAGGTTGTGCTAATCGCAGCTACAGCGGTACTTAGTGGTCTGATGGTTTAAATTAACCACAACTGGCTGGTAGAAATTCAGCCGATTGACAGCTTCCACAACCTGGACACTTGATATTTTGCCCTGGTTTAGACGCAACAGCAGGATTTTAGGGCAAGAGCGAAAGCAAAGTTCCAACTGCTGGTGCTGTATTTAAGGTTAGAAAAGGTCCCATGGCCAGAATAAAACTCAGGCAGATAAAGCTGAGTAAAAAGCCAGCGCAGTGTTGTCTTCTAGTTTCCATTACACATTTCTCCTGGAAATTTCTGGCTATAGTCTGAAGTCATATTCGCTTTTTGACTGGCAAAAAGTGACCAGCGGTGAGTTAAGGGGACGGAAGGTGAAATTTCGGCTGGCGGGACTCAGGCTACCGGCATGGAGCTCGATTCTGGCGGCATGAAGGTCTATGCTTTGCCTGCTGGCCTTGCCGCTATGCCACCCCCTTTGGGTGACCACCTTACTGGCTTATCAGAATCGGAGTTTTTTATGCTTGATCAGTCCGCTTTATTGCTGTTAGTGAAAGCTTTTAAAGATCAACAATTATCAGAATCAGAGTTTTATCAGCAACTCACTGAAACTATCACCGCTGCTTTGGAGTGTAGCAGAGCGAGTTTGTGGCTATATTCCGACGCTTTGCTGAATGAAATTGTGGCGTTGGATTTATACGACAGTACTTCAGACAGACATTTCCAGGGCATTGCTTTGCATGAAGATGATTTTTCACCTTACTTTGAAGCTATGCGCAACGATGGTGGTATAGACGCTCCTTATGCGATGGAACACAGTGCCACCAGTTGTTTCACCGAAGCCTATTTTGAACCCAATGATATTTACTCTTTGCTCGATGTTGGCATCCGTTACAGCGGCCAATTGGTGGGTGTTTTTTGCTGTGAAAATGTCGG
This sequence comes from Rheinheimera sp., assembly GCF_020217005.1. Taxonomy (GTDB): domain Bacteria; phylum Pseudomonadota; class Gammaproteobacteria; order Enterobacterales; family Alteromonadaceae; genus Pararheinheimera. The sequence continues at coordinate 6,153 of NZ_JAIWOI010000005.1, forward strand.
TGAGGTGATGCTCTGGACTGAACAGCAAAAAGCCTATTTGGACCAAGCAGGCAAGCTGATTACCTTCGCATTAAAGCCAGCATTGCAGCAAAAATTTGCCGCCTTATTCTGAGTGGCTTTTGATAAGCCTGAAGCGAATTCAGGCTTGTATTTTGACGGCTTTATTGCTCTGATAGTTGTCATCTTAGAGCAAGGACAGAATCAGAATGAAACAAGGCGTGTGGCTAACTGTATTTTTTGCGGTTTTGATCTGGTCCGGGATTGAACCTAAAGACCCATTTACCTGGTTGCTGGAAGTGCTTCCTGCTTTGCTTGGCGCGCTGGTGTTGGCCATGACGAAAAGCCGCTTCCCACTCACCTCTTTGCTGTACGTACTGATATTGCTGCACTGCATCATTTTAATGGTCGGTGGCCATTACACTTATGCTGAAGTACCGTTCTTTGACTGGCTCCGCGATTGGACCGGAGGTGAGCGCAATAATTATGACAAGGTTGGGCATTTTGCTCAGGGCTTTATTCCTGTGATGATTTGCCGTGAACTGATATTGCGTAAAGGCCTGATTTTTGGACAAAACTGGCAGTGTTTTTTTAGTGTCTGTTTTTGTTTAGCCTTCAGTGCTTTTTACGAGCTGATTGAATGGTGGGTTGCCTTATTGTCCGGTGAAGATGCGGAAGCTTTTCTCGGAACTCAGGGGTACGTCTGGGATACACAATCTGATATGGCCTGGGCGTTAAGTGGCGCTTTGATTGGCTGGTTCAGCCTCAAAGCGCTGCATGATAAACAACTGCGGCAGTTACGGACATAAAAAGGTCAGAGCTGAGCTCTGACCCTGATGCAGCTCTGTTAGTCGTTATTCAGACTGACAGGGCCATTGATTTGGTCCATCTTCAGTTCGCCTGAACCATCGTCCAGCAAGGTAAAGCCACCTGTCTGTTGCACTCTGATGTTCCCTGAACCATCACTGACACTAACCATGCCTTTGACTTGCCGAATATCTATGTCACCTGAGCCATCTTCCACCAGTGCAGTACCAGCGATCTGTTGAATCAACAAATCGCCAGAGCCATCTTCAACCGTCAGATTGCCTTTGAGTTGGCTCAGACTGATATCACCTGAGCCGTCTTCCAGTACCAGATTATTGCCACCCTGTACCGTCAGATTGCCCGAGCCATCTTCAATGACCAGATCGGAGCTTACGCCTTCTATGCGGATGTCTCCTGAGCCATCATCCAGAGTTAATGCCAGTTCAGCTGGCACCCGCACTACTAAGTCGGCGTAGGCTGAAGAACCGGTGCATATGCCAATACAAGACCCAGCCACAGCTTTAAGTACTGCAGCCGAACCATGTTTTTCCAGAGATAAACTAAAGGGTTTGTCTTCGCTGGCATACAGATCTGCAGTCACTTCAATCTGCGCCAGCTGTTTTACTCCGATAATTTTCAGATCTCCAGCTTCAGTTTCAGCCTTTAATTCAGTGATGTCCACAGCGCTCAGCTTCAACTGGCGTTGTTCGTGGTTCAGACTTTCAGTGGCAGAACTATGACCCACATGGATCACGCAAGCGCTGAGGAATAACGTAGGTACACAGACCGCAATTAGCCTTTTCATCGCAAATCCTTAAAAATACTCCTTACTCATGCTGTTAGTCTGCCCTTTGTACTGGGAAATTGCAAAGCAATAGGTTGTGTTAAATGTGAATTAAAACAATGACTTATAAATTGTTACTCTTTAACATTAAATGTTTCAGGAACTATGTGCGGCCTTTTGATAACGCGAAAACAGCAGTTGAACCCGTTCTACATAGCTTTGAGTTTCGCTATAAGGTGGTACACCCTGATATTTGTCTACCGCGCCAGGCCCGGCATTGTAAGCGGCCATCGCCAGTTTTATATCGCCTTGGTAGCGTTTAAGTAATGAGGCAAGATAGGACGCTCCACCCTGGATATTCTGCTGATGATGCCAGACATTTGTGACTCCGACTTCAATCGCTGTGTCCGGCATCAGTTGCATTAAGCCCGCTGCGCCAGTTCTGGATAAAGCTTTGGCATTAAAAGCAGATTCTGCATGGATCACGGCTCTTAGTAACGCGGGCTCGAGCTGATGTTGTTTTGCTGCTATGGCTATTTCATGCTGGTAGTGTTTTGTGAATAAGGGGGTATTGTGCCAATTCACGGTACTTTTCTGATCACAGGCAAAACAATCAAAACGAACTATCTGATAAGGTTGGTTTTTCGGAGCCCGGTCGGAAAAGGCTGTGACCCCATTGGCTTGCTGATAACGATAGACTGGCCCATGCTCTGCCGCTATGCCAGTCACCTGCATGAAAAAAATACTAAATGTCAGGGCTTTAGCTGCTTGAAGTTTCAATTTATGCCCCCACTTCCACAGGTGATTATTCAGCATAGTCATTCTTAGCGTTTTTTGCGGTGTTGTTTAGCAAGAACTCGCTACCAGAGCTCTATGTTTTATTGGTGTCATAGAGGCGCTATAGAATGAAGTGGAAAAATAGATAAACAGTTCAGTTTTCCAATCACAAAAACAGATTAACTTTATAGATTTAATTCGTTATCTCAATTCGTGTGAAACAGCTATTCTTTGTTCCATCGAAGCGAGTTCATTTTAAACATCAACCAACATGGAGTAAGACAATGTCTTCAATTATCAACAGCACCATCAAGCCATTTAAAGCGACAGCCTTCCATCACGGTAAATTTGTTCCAGTGACTGAACAGGATCTGTTAGGTAAATGGTCAGTAGTTGTATTCTACCCAGCTGACTTCACTTTCGTTTGCCCAACTGAATTAGGCGACCTGGCTGATTTTTATGCTAAGTTCCAGGAAATTGGTGTTGAAGTGTATTCAGTATCTACTGACACTCACTTCACTCACAAAGCATGGCATGATGCTTCTGAGACTATCAAAAAAATCAACTACCCAATGATCGGCGACCCAACTGGTACTATTACTCGTAACTTCGGTGTGATGATCGAAGAAGAAGGTTTAGCCTTACGTGGTACTTTCGTCATCAACCCACAAGGCGAAATCAAAGTTGCTGAAATTCACGACTTAGGTATCGGTCGTAGCGCTGCAGAACTGTTCCGTAAAGTTCAGGCTGCACAATACGTAGCAAACCACGACGGTGAAGTATGTCCAGCTAAATGGACTCCGGGTGAAGCGACTTTAGCTCCATCTTTAGACCTGGTTGGTAAAATCTAACTAAGTTGTTATGACCGGGGCTGAGGTACTCAGCTCCGGTGATTCTCCGGCCACACTCATACTGGCTGGCTTTAAACCCAAAATTAATAGTTTTGCAAAGGGCAACACAGCTCTTATGGCGAAGCTTTGCCTGAAAAAGGCGAAACAAAACGACTGAAGCGACCTAAGTAAGGGATCAGATATGTTAGATACGACTTTAAAAACGCAATTACAGACTTATTTGCAATACCTGAAAAGCCCTGTGGAGCTGGTTGTTGCGTTAGATAACAGCGAAAAAGCGGCTGAAATTAAAGCCTTAGCTGCAGATATTGCCAGCTTGAGCCCGCTGGTTCAGGTAAAAGAAGAGACAGATATCACAGTCCGTACGCCGTCTATGGCTGTGCGTGGAACTGCCAAAAATAGCTTAATACGTTTTGCTGGTGTGCCGCTGGGGCACGAATTTACCTCTTTGGTTTTGGCCTTATTGCATTCAGGTGGCCACACCATTAAAGAAGAGCAAAGTGTGCTGGATCAGATTGCCAGCCTGAACGACGAACTGAATTTTGAAGTGTTTGTGTCCTTAAGCTGCCAGACTTGTCCTGAAGTAGTACAAGCGTTAAACGTGCTGGCTGCGGTGAACCCAAAAATTAAGA